>NZ_JAIUGW010000026.1:0-90677 GCF_020164795.1 Mesorhizobium sp. ES1-3 | reverse complement strand
TGCGGCTTCTCATCACAGCACTCCAAAGCCGCCCCAGATCCAGCGCAGCCTGACCCACTTCATTGTTCACGGACGACGAATTGCGCGGCGCACGGGCAATGCTTGTTGGGGTGTCTACAATTACTGGGCGCCGGACGGCCATTGGGGCAGCGGAGCCAGGCCGCGGTTGAACTGCTTCCATCACATGGACTCATCTATCACGCAGCAGGCACGAAGCATGGCGTGGGCCCGCCGAAGCGAGACCAGATAGCACTATCCTAGCAGAAGCATTGTGCGAACCGAACCGCGGCTCGGCAGCAATTGGCCGCTTTTGTTCATTGCAGCCGTCGTTTGGTGGCGGCCGTGGTGTTCCTGGCTGGTAGCATGCTGCGCTGAAAATCCAGGACGATGCGCGGCCGAGGCCGCCGTTCGTGATCGTTGCTCGACCGGACCTGAACACGACCATCCCGTCGAAACGCCCAGACCAACGGCCACCGGTAATCTAATCCAGCCTTAGATGACGGCCACCGAAGGCCAAAGCCGGCACTTGATGCGCCACAAGAACAGTCTCCCCACGACCGAAGCAAATCATAAGTTGATCTGGAGTGCGCCGCATGCCGGTCAATCGAACGCCGCGCGGGCGCGGATGGCGAGAAATGGAACGTGGCAAAGGGAGCAATGTCAGCCGACCCGAGCCTCATTCGATAGACCATGCCGGTTCGTTCAACCCTGCTCGCTCGCGCCTGCGGGATTCTCGATCCTGTATTCGTGGATTAGGCCGAGAACCTGACATCTTACCGCCTCGCGCGCTTCCGGCTGAATGAAGGGCATCAGCCGGTCGACGGTTTCGACGATCGCCCGCGGCAGATCCGCAACGGCATCGGTAAGCTCGCTGCCATGCTCATACATGTTGTCGGTCAGCTTCTTGTCCAGATCGGAAAGGATGCCCATCAGCACACTCCATGTCCGTGCTCTCACCCTCTGATAATGGCCAGCAAAGCGGAGATGTTCCGCGCAGGACGCGCCCAGACGGTTGCAGACGTCGTTTCCGATAGGCGCGTCACCGCAATGTCGTCTGGCCCGGGTCGTGTCGTCCGGCTTTCGGCGGGTCAGCCTGCCGGCATTGGCACGGAACCCCTGACGAATTCTTCCAGGTAAGGCAGCAATTCGAAAAGCAGGATCACGACCATCACGCAGACGATATAAGTCACCGGCAGCGGCTGCGATCTCCAGGCAAGATCAAAGCGTGCGGTTTGCCGTCCTGTCCCGAACAGTGCAAGCAACGTCCCCAATGGAGGGAGACGACGCTGACCAGCCCCATTTACGGTGCGCGCCGTTGTGGCGTAGCGCACATCCCAGATCGCCGTCGCCTCGTGAATGAAGAAGGTGACGATCATGACGGCTACGACGAGGGCGTTCACATCGAGGAACATGGCGGCAAGCAGTGGCACGCCGACCTCGGCGAACATCACGAGATGGATCAGCGATTCCTTGGCGCCCGCGGTCGACTCGATATGCGACGCGCGATGGCAGAGCCAGTCGGCAAAACCGGCGACCAACCAGACGGGGAGAAGAAAATACATCAGGATCAGAACGGAGGGATCTGACACACAACGCCCTCTCGTCTGAGTTCATATGAAAGATAGCGTCCCTGCTGAGCCAAGCTGCTGTTGCTAGAAAGCCGTCAATCACTGCTGCCCCGGCATTTCTGTATTTTCCTTGGGATTTTTCTGGATGCCCGCGGCCGGTGAGGTATCCGCCGGAGCGTTACCCCCCTGGTTCTGCTCAGGCGCTCGTTTCAGGGGCGAGGTGCGCCAGCCCATATCAACGTAATGAAAGCCGATCAGGAATCCGACGATAATGACGGCGGCTATCACCAGCGAAATTACCGCGTTGCGTCGCTCCATCGCGCTGCTCCCTTCCCTTGCCGAACAGCCCAAAATAGTTCCACAGCAGGTGCGAACCGATGCCGAGACACCGGTGGTCGCCCGTACTGGCCTGGCAAGCGAGGATTGAGGGCGGCCAGATTGCACCAGCGACGTTCGTTTCGCACAGTCGGGAACAATCAAGCAGGGGCGAGGTTTGGTAATGGCTTTCGCAAGGACGACCCGCGATGAAACCCGCCGTTACCGATCGTGTCGAAATCAAGAAATACGACCACCCGACGGGCGGGTGGGGATCCCTGTCCTCCCTGATCCGCAAGGCATATGGCGAAGGCCTGCTGATGTCTGGGATATGGAGCACGCTGCTCAAGCAGAACAAGGCGGACGGCTACATGTGCGTTTCCTGCTCATGGGCCAAGCCAGCGGAGCCGCGACCCTTCGAGTTTTGCGAAAATGGCGCCAAGGCCACCATGTGGGATCAGACGAAGCTGCGCTGCGGCCCCGACTTCTTCGCACGACATTCGGTCACCGAACTGCTCGATTGGCCGGATCGCGACCTGGAAAAGCAAGGCAGGCTCACCGATCCGCTGCGCTACAACGCTGTCAACGACCGCTATGAGCCGATCTCCTGGGATGAAGCCTTTGCCGAGATCGGCATGGAACTTCGGCGGCTCGATCCGAAGTCGGTCGTCTTCTACACATCGGGCCGGGCCTCGCTCGAAGCTTCGTTCATGTATCAGCTCTTCGCCCGCATCTACGGTTCGTCGAATCTGCCCGACTCTTCCAACATGTGTCACGAATCAACCTCGGTCGGGCTTCCCGAGTCGATCGGCTCGCCGGTTGGGACCGTGCAGCTCGAAGACTTTTCCAAATGCGACATGATGTTCTTCTTCGGCCACAACACCGGCGTGACGGCGCCGCGGCTGTTGCACCCGCTGCAGGAGGCTCGCCAGCGTGACGTGCCGGTGTTCACATTCAACCCCTTGCCGGAGCGAGGGCTTAGGCGTTTCAAGAATCCGCAGGACCCCGTCGAAATGTTGTCGCCAAGCCCCGGCACCAAGATGTCCAGCGACTTCTTCCAGGTCCGCAGCGGCGGCGACATTGCAGCGATGACCGGGATTGCCAAGGCGGTGCTGGCACTCGACGACGCGGCTCGGGAGAATGGAAATTTGCGCGTCCTCGATGTCGAGTTCGTCGCTGAACACACGCACGGTTTTGCTGATTTCGAAGCCTATTTACGCGCTGCCAAGTGGGACGACATCGTCACACGGTCGGGCATCGCGCGAGCGGATCTGGAGCATGTGGCAGAAGTCTACGGCCGCTCCAATGCGGTGATCGGCAATTATGGGATGGGTCTGACGCAGCACAGGCACGGCACCGAGAACGTCCAGATGCTGTGCAACCTGCTGCTGATGCGCGGCAACATGGGAAAACCCGGCGCCGGCATTTCGCCGCTACGTGGTCACTCCAACGTCCAGGGCCAGCGCACCGTCGGCATATCTGAAAAGCCTGAGCTCGTTCCGCTCGACAAATTCGCCGAATTCTATGCTTTCGAGCCTCCGCGTGAAAAGGGCCTCGATACGGTCGAGACCTGCGAAGGTGTCATTGCTGGCTCGGTGAAGGGCTTTGTCGGCCTAGGCGGCAATTTCGTGCGCGCCGTGCCCGAAACCGGCCTGGTCGAGAAGGCTTGGCGGCGATTAGGCCTGCATGTCGAAATCGCGACCAAACTCAACCGCAGTCATCTCATCCCTGGGGCGGTAACTTATCTGTTGCCCTGCCTGTCGCGGCTGGAGAGAGACCGGCAGGCAAGCGGCGATCAAACCGTTTCCATGGAGGATTCCACCGCCTGTATCCATGGCTCGTTTGGATCACGCCCGCCAGCTTCGCCAAATCTGCTTTCAGAGCCGAAGATCGTCGCCGAGCTGGCCAAGGCCACCGTGCCGGGCTCGAGTTCAATCCCTTGGGACGAGTGGGTTGCCGACTACTCGCGCATTCGCGACGAGATCGAGCGCTGCTTCCCCCAACATTTTCGCCAGTTCAACAAACGGTTCCTGGCGCCTGGAGGCTTTCATCGCGACATCAAGGCATCGAAACGAGTTTGGGAGACGCCGAATAAGAAGGCCAATTTCAAGCTGCCGACGACGCTCGAGACGAACCCCGACATCGATATATCGGGGCGCAAGGTCCTGACGCTGATGACGGTGCGTTCCAATGACCAGTTCAACACAACCGTCTACGGTTATGATGACAGGCTGCGCGGCATCCATGGCACACGCATGGTCTTGCTGATGAACGAGGCCGACATCCAGCGGTTCGGGTTGAGCGCGGGGCAGCAGGTCGATCTCGAAACCCATGCAGATGACGGCGTGGAGCGGCGCGTGCGTGGCTTGCGCGTGACACCTTATTCCGTGCCTCAAGGCAACTGCGCCGGCTATTATCCAGAGCTCAATCCCCTGGTGCCGCTCTGGCATCGCGCCAAGAAGGCTCACGTGCCGGCCGCGAAGTCGGTCCCGGTAAGAATTATCGGCTGATATATGACCGAGACCAGAGGGGCATCCCCTTTCCACCTCGCCCACCATTTTGGCTGGCGGCAAAATCCTGAACAGGCAGCGGCGTCAACCCTGACCGCCGGTTGACCCCTAACCGCCAGATCGCTTCGGCAATGCCGGCTGCTTGGGTTGCGTGCCCTGCTGGTCCCCGCCAGTACTGGACTGTGGCGTCGGATCGGTATCCGTCGTCGGGTTCTTGTCGACCGGCTGGCTGTTCATCGTATCTGTCTTGGATTTGACAGGGTCGGCATTGTCGTTGCAGCCCGCTAAGGCAAGGAACGCCGCGACCACACATATTGACAACGCCGCTCTCATGCCGGCTTTTCCTCGGTGAACTCGGCTGAAGCAGCCTCCAAGTGGCCTACGCGGTCGAACCGCACCGAAAGCCCCTGTTTGACCGCACTTCGGGCCAGCAGATGATCCAGTTCGGCATCTTCTATGGGGCTCCGAACCACCCGACGAATGGCCTTGCATGCCAGCTCGGTCGACACGAAATCATACCTTCTGCTTCTGGCGAGAACATATTGTTCAACCAGCATCTTCACGCGCCTGAGCGCGATTTCATCGGCATAATGCATTTGGTGGTTCCTCCTGCGCGCCGAACTGCCGAACGGGTAGGTTGTTCCACCTGGTTCAAAACATGACCGCTCCTCACGGAAAGCCCGCGCTTCCCGGCCGGGGAGTGCGCGGGCTGATCAGGTTGAGGGGAACCCGATCGTGCCGCGTCAATCGGGGGGAGCAATGACGCCACACGATACCGAACACCAATCGACGCCAGTTGTTCCACTTTGACGTCTTCGAGTTGTTCACCCCTGAACGGGAGATCCGCTTTTGGCCACGGTTCCAGAATGGCGAGATCGGTCCGTCCTTCGTAATCCGCTGGATTGATCACGACAGGCTTTAAATCACGACTGTTTCCTGGCTGCGCGAAGCGACGCGAGCTCCGCCACGGCGGTGAGGATGTCCGTTTCGCTTGCGGGCTTTGCCACGAATTTGCAGCTTCGAAACGGGGCTGGAACATCGCGCTCCCCAAATCCCGTTACGAAGGCAAACGGAGTGCCGCGGGCCAGCAAGACTTCCGCGACCGGCAGGCTCGTTTCAGCGTTGAGTTGAATATCCAGCAACGCCACGTCGACCTTGTCCGCCTCGACAAGTTGAAGCGCGGCGGCAACGGACGAAACAGGGCCGACCACCGGATAGCCCGCTGCACGCAGCTCAGACGCGACGTCCTCCGCGATCAGCCACTCGTCCTCGACCACCAGAACGCGCGATCTATCGCTCATGTCGCGTCCTTATGGTTTGCCGAAAAGGCGATCTGGATCTCGAGACCGTTCTTGCGGAAGGAGGTCTCGACATGGCCGCCGAGCCTGTAGCCGATTTCCCCCTTCAACAGGTTCAGGCCAAAGCCATCGTTCAACGGCTCATTGACGGGAGGGCCGTCCTTTTCGCGCCAGCCGAGCGTGAAACTGTCGCCATCCATCTCCCATTTGACGCCGATCCTGCCTTGGGGCTTGGACAAGGCGCCATGCTTGGCCGCATTGGTGGCCAGTTCGTGGATCGCCATACTGAGGGAAAGGCCCTGTTGCGGGCCGAGTTTTACGTCGTCGCCATCGAGGTCGATCCGTTCGATGCCGAACGGTTCGAGTTCCTGATGGAGCAATTCCTTGACCGAAGCCTCCTTCCACCTCTCGCGGGTCAGCAGTCCGTAGGCGCGGGACATGGCGTGCAGCCGACCGATCAGCGCGTCCACGAACTCTTCCTTCGTATCGGAACTGTCCCGCGTGCGGTTGGCAATGCTGGCGATCACCGCCAGCATATTCTTGACGCGATGGTTGAGCTCCGAGATGAGCACCTGCTGATGCTCTTCCGCCCGCGCCAGGGTGGTAACGTCGACCAGTGTCACCACGACGCCCTGTATCCTGTTGCCCTTGTCCCGATAGGGGTTGATACGGACCATGTGAAACAGACCCCTGGCATCGCGCGCAAGATGATGATCCAGGGTCTCGCCTGTCTCGAACACGTTGTCGATGTGCTGCTTCAACTCGGGATAATCGAGTTGGCTCGACAAATCAGTCAAAGGCCGGCCGACGTCGGAGGGGCGCAGGCTGAAGAAGGACGAAGCCGCCGGCGTGAAGGTCCGCACCACAAGACTGCGGTCGAGGAAAATGGTCGCGATGTCGGTGCTTTCGAACAGGTTCCGCAGATCGCTGTTGGCGTGATCGAGTTGTTCTATCTTGCTGGTCAACTCCGCATTGATCGTGTTGAGCTCTTCGTTGAGCGACTGCATCTCTTCCTTGGACGCTTCAAGTTCCTCATTGGTGGATTGCGACTCTTCATTGACGGAGACAAGTTCCTCGTTCGAGGATTTCACCTCTTCAAGGGCGGTCTCGTATTCCTCTATGGTGGATTGGAGACGCTCTCTTACATCGCGCAGTTCCCGCTCGAGATCGGCGGTGCTGTCGCTGTCACGACTTCCGCCGGCCTCATCGGATCGGGCCTGCGTCGGTCCCGACGGCTCGAAGAGGACAAGGTAAAGCGGCTCACCATTGCCCCGCTCGGCGAGCGGCTCGATCGTCAGCCTGATCGGTTGCACGCGTTCCTCGTCTTCCTCGACGGCGAGGTTTTCCCGCACGACCGTGCGGCGTGTCGTGGTCGCTTCCCTCAATGCGGCACGCAGGTCCAGCCGGAGCCCGCGGCGCGCCATCGTCAGCAACTGCCGGCTGGGGATACCTTGCGGCGCTTCGAGATACCTGCCGGTCCTCGCCGAATAGTAGACGACGTCGCCTTCGGCGTTGACGAGGACATGCGGCGGCGCGAACCGCTCCAGCACCTGCGCCTCGACAGCCTGACGCAGCGGATAGCCGACCGTTCCCTTCTTCAAGCCAGCGGTTTCGGCGGGAAAAACGCCGGAAGGAACATCGCCGATCAGGGCCGGCAGCCTGATGTGCGGCGAGACATGCTCCCGTGCCTGGAAGAGGCGATGTTTTTTGTCGACGGTGGCAAACAGATTTTCGTGCTGCCCAACGCTCTCGGACGTGCCGAGGAAAAGATAACCCCCGGGCTTCAGCGAATAGTGAAAGACAGGAAGAACGCGGCTTTGAATGGCTGGGCCGAAATAGATCAGCAGGTTACGGCACGAAACCAGATCCATGCGCGAGAAGGGCGGATCGCGGATGACGCTATGTGGCGAGAAGATGCACAGTTCCCGGATTTCGTTGCTGAGGACGTAGCTTTCGCCATCGCCGTTGAAGAACCGCTGTTTGCGTTCGGGGGAAAGTCCTTGCATCAACGCTTCGGGATAGCGTGCCGCGCGCGCAACCGCCAGCGCCGGCTCGTCTATGTCGGTGGCGAAAATCTGGACGCGAGGCACGGCCGAAAGCGTTTCCATGTGTTCCCGCAGCAAGATCCCGATGGAAAACACCTCTTCGCCCGTGGCGCAGCCGGGAACCCAGACCCTGACAGTATCGCTCGCCGTCTTGCCGTCGAACAGCCGCGGTATGATCTTTTGTTCGAGCAATTCGAAGGCGTCGGAATCGCGGAAGAAGTTGGTGACATTGATCAGCAGATCGCGAAACAGGTTCATCACCTCGCGAGGGTCCTTCTTCAGCCAATCGATATAGGCGCCGATGGACTGAATCTGGGCGATCTGCATGCGCCGCTTGATCCGGCGCAGGAATGTCTTGGTTTTATAACCTGAAAAGTCGTGGCCGGAGTGGCTGCGCAAGATCCCGTATATCTGTTCGCGGACCTGATCTAGGTCTGCCGCATGGACGTCCTCGTCACTCGCCAGCCCGTCCAGCGTGTCGAAGCCGCGGGCGTAAGCCACGAGCTTCGCCCCAATCTCCTCGGCGGGCACGGCGACGTCGATGAGCCCGCTGGCAATGGCGCTCTGCGGCATGTCGGGATTGCGCGGACCGTAGCCGTCAGCCGCTTGCGCGACGGTGAGCCCGCCTCGCTCCTTGATGGCCTTGACGCCCAAGGTTCCATCGGAATCACCGCCCGACAGAATGACGCCGACCGCGTATTCGCCCTGGTCGTCGGCCAGTGCGCTGAAGAAAATATCGACGGGTTTGCGCTCCTGGGTAAGCCCATTGGGCCGCCTCGGGTGCAAGACGCCATCCTCGATGACGAGAGTGACGTTTTCCGGCATCACATAGACGTGGTCCGGTTCGACAGCCACGCCGTCCTCGACCACCACCACGGGCATCTCGGTGTAGCGGTCGATAACCTCATGCAGCAGGCTGTTGCGCTTGGGGCTTAGATGCGTGATGACCACGAACGCCATGCCGGGCTGACTGGTGATGCCCTTGAACAGCCCTTCCATCGCGGGAATGCCACCCGCTGACGCGCCGACGCCGACGATGGGGAACTTGATGGATCGGGCTGTCACGGCATGTCCCTCTTTCACCGACCCGACATGATTCCCTCAAGATCGGTTCGGACAGGACACAACCATATAGCGCGCAGGCAGAATGGAACAAGGCAGCACGAATGACGTTGAACCCGACATCCATGGTGGTTCAATGACAAAACGCTTTGCTGGCCTGAAGCTCCTGGCACCTATGGCGCCAGGTTCGCCTCAATTAATCAAGTACCTCGATGCAGGGCCCGTCCCGGGTCGCATGCTGGTGCTTGCGAAACGATTGCAGGCGGCTCTGGATGATAGAAAATGGAAAGCAGCTTCTCTGCATCCTAAACTCCCTTCGAAGAAAGGATGACGACGTGCGCGATCTGCGGGGATTGCATATTCTGATTGTCGAAGACGAATGGGCGATGGCGGGAGATCTCGCACGGTTTTTCGGCAACATGGGCGCCATCATCCTCGGACCCGCGGCAACCGTGGAGCAGGCGGCCGAACATACCGACCAAGCCGAAGCTGCGATCCTTGACATCAATCTCAACGGCCGACACGTGTTTCCGATCGCGGACAAGTTGATGCACCGTGGCATCCCGTTCGTGTTCTTCAGCGGCGACAACGACATCGCCATTCCGGAACGTCTTCGCTACGCCAGCAATTTGCGAAAATCCTCGGGCAGCAAGGCCGTGTTCAACGCCCTTTTTCCAGCGCAGGGGTCGGAACAAGCGGACATCGCCTTGCCCCCTTCGCCAGAAGACGTCTTTAGCCTTTTGCCCAAACTGCGCCTCGCGGCGCGTCTTCTGCTGGGAGACGTCAACGCATCGGACCGGCTCGTCGAGAGAGTACTCGAGCAAGCCATCCGGGACATCGACCAAAGGCAGCTTGGCCAGTCCACTGAAAACTGGCTCAACGACATCATGCGAGAGGTGGCGAAAGCCCGCGGCGCAAAGCTCATGCATTGAATTTTATCCTCCGAGCCCGAGGCTAAGTCGCTCCCTTGGGGTTGCAAATGGAGCCGTCGATTGTTCCAGCGAATTCCAAGATTTTCTGGAGTCCGGCTGGATCGCCCGCAGGCTGGCGTTCTCAACCCTTGCGCTCACGCTCGACGAATTTGTTGAAGCGGCTGGCTTTTCCGTCGCTGGTCTTGGCCTGATACAGGAACGCCAGATCATTCTCGTCGAATATCCGGAAGAACTCGTCCCAATCGACGGGGTCGAATGCTTCCTCGGGCTCGCCGAAGTCGATCCGCAGTATGCCGCCCTCGCCCTTGGTGCGAACCACCGCCGGCCGGCCCTGCCGCTCCTCGGCCCATTTGCGAATTTCGTCGTGATTGGTGGTCGTCTGAGACTGCGACATTGAAATCTCCCTTGATGATTGGCTTCGCCGTAGCGGCGTCATGGCGGCCTCGAGCGCCCTAACAGTATTGCGGCGCCAATGTTCCACCATATGGGCCGATGGCGATGCGCTCGCTTCCGCCGACGCCCGCGAAGGGAACTTTGTTGAAGCACAGGGAACAAACCTTTTGCCGAAAAGTTCGGGGCGCCGAGGTCACTTGTCCGAGGAGTCGTCGTGAAACGCATATTGGTTACAGGAGGCTGCGGCTTCATTGGCCGCCACGTCACACAAGAACTCATCACTCAGGATTATTCCGTTCGCATTCTCGATGCCCTGCTGGAGCAGGTGCATGCGGGCGAAGCGGTCGCGCTTCCGCGCGGAGCCGAACTGCTCAAGGGCGACATCCGCGACCGCGAGGTCGTCGCCGAAGCGCTGAAAGGCGTCGACGCGGTCATTCATCTGGCGTCGGAAGTCGGCGTCGGACAATCGATGTACGAGATAACGCGTTATGTCGGCACCAACGATCTCGGCACGGCTACCTTGCTCGAGGCGTTGATCAAACACCCGGTCGAGCGGATCGTCGTCGCCTCCTCGATGAGCGTCTATGGCGAGGGCCTCTATGTCACGCCTCACGGCCGGCGCATCAATAACGCCCGGCGCAAGGCGAGCGATATCAAAAGCGGACAGTGGAATCCGCTGTCGCCGGAAGGCGAACCCCTTTCGCCGGTGCCGACGGACGAGGAAAAGCCGGTCGATCTCGCCTCGATCTATGCGCTGACGAAATACGCCCAGGAGCGCGCCGTGCTGATCTTCGGCGAAGCGTACGGCATCGATGCGGTCGCGCTGCGCCTGTTCAATGTTTTCGGAGCCGGCCAGGCGCTATCAAATCCCTATACCGGCGTGCTGGCCAACTTCGCTTCACGTCTCGCCAATGGGCAACGGCCGATGATCTTCGAGGATGGCGAACAGAAGCGCGATTTCGTTCATGTGCAGGACGTCGCCCGCGCCTTCCGCCTTGCGCTGCAGCAACGTCAGGCAAAGGGCCACGTCATCAACATCGGCAGCGGGCGGGCCTATGCGATCAGCGAAGTCGCACGTTTGCTGGCCGAGGCCATGGGAACCCCGAGCCGTTCGCCCGAGCTGCTCGGCAAGGCGCGCTCCGGCGACATACGCAACTGCTTCGCCGATATTTCCAAAGCACGTGAGCTGCTCGGTTTCGAACCGGGGCGCCGATTGGAGAATTCTCTCGGGGATTTCGTCTCCTGGGTACGCAACACGGTCGCTGTCGACCGCGGCGCCGAAATGAAGCGCGAGCTCGAAGATCGCGGGTTGGTGTCATGAGCCCGGGCGCACGCGACCGTCGCGAAGCGCCGGTCGCCATCGTCGGCGGCAGCGGCTTCATAGGATCAAACCTGGCCGACAGCCTGCTGTCGGATGGCGAGCCAGTGCTGGTGGTCGACAATTTCAGTCGTCCCGGCGTCGAACAGAACCTTGAATGGCTGGCCCGGAAACATGGCGACCGCCTTACCGTCGAAACCGTCGATGTGCGGGACGCCAATACCCTGGCGCCCGTTTTGATGAGATCCAGGGCGATCTTCCATCTGGCCGCGCAAACGGCCGTCACCACGAGCCTGGTCCGGCCGGACGAGGATTTCGACATCAACCTCCGGGGAACGTTCAACGTGCTGGAAGCGGCGCGACTGAGTGGTGAGCGCATCCCGGTGATTTTCGCCAGCACCAACAAGGTCTATGGCAGCCTCCCCGATGTCACGGTTCGCGAGGACGGCGACCGCTACATAGCTTGCGACAGCGCCATCCAGGCCGGCGGCATCGATGAGACCCGAGGTCTGGATTTCTGCACCCCCTATGGCTGCTCCAAGGGCGCGGCGGACCAGTATGTGCTCGATTATGCCAAATCATACGGCATGCAGACGGCGGTGCTGCGGATGAGTTGCATCTACGGTCCGCGCCAGTTTGGAACCGAGGACCAGGGCTGGGTGGCGCACTTCCTGCTCAGTGCCCTGGCGGGACGGCCAATCACCATCTATGGCGACGGCAGGCAGGTGCGCGACATCCTGTACGTCGCCGATGCGGTCGCCGCCTACAGGGCCGTGCTGGACCATATCGACATCACCAATGGCCAGGCATTCAATCTTGGCGGCGGACCAGAAAATGCGCTCAGCCTGCGTATGCTGTTGAGCGAGATCGGCGGCCTGACCGGCCGTGAGCTTTCGATCCGCCACGATGGAGAGCGGACCGGCGACCAGCCCTTCTTCGTCGCCGATACCCGCAAAATCGAGACCGCGCTTGGCTGGAAGGCACACGTCGCGTGGCGCGAGGGCATTCGCCATCTCGCCGACTGGCTGCAGCGCCACCGGCTCGAGCCCCATTCCGAAGCCGTGAGGTGCGTCGCATGAGAATAGCCCTGGTCAACCCCTCCTGGACGTATGACGACAGCATCTATTTCGGCTGCCGCCAACCGCATCTGCCGCTGGAACTCGGCTATTCCAAAGCCCTGCTCGAAGCGGCCGGCCATGAGGTGCTGCTGTTGGACGGCCAGTTGCAGAAGCTCGACAACTCAGGGCTCTACGAACGTGTGGCTGATTTCGCGCCTGCGATGACGGTCGTCAGCACCGCGCCGACCTATCTGTTTTGGCGCTGCGCACCGCCGGAGTTGCGCGTGCCGGCCGATTTCCTCAATCGTCTCGCCGGGCGCGGCGGACGCACGGTCGCCGTCGGGCCGCATGGTTCGGCGACGCCGGCGCCGACCTTGCGCAAGCTAGGCGTCGACATTGTCGTGCGCGGCGAATGCGAGGAAGTCGTCGCCGACCTTGCCGGGCGCGACAATTGGAGCTTGGTCCCCTCGACCGCCTATCTGCGGGACGCCAAACTGGTTTCGAACGGCGGCGTCCATGCCAGTGCGTTTGTCGATCATCCGCCGCTGGAATGGCCATCCGACTGGATCGCCGCCCATTCGCATCACCATCACAGGTTCGATGACCAACAGCATGGGTTCGGCGCGGAGGTCGAGGCGTCACGCGGCTGTCCGTACAGTTGCAGCTTCTGCGCCAAGATCGATTTCCGCGATGCCTATCGCCGCCGCAGCCACGAAGCGGTGGTGAGCGAAATCGATCGGCTGATCGCCCAAGGTGTCGGCTACATCTACTTCATCGACGAAATCTTCCTCCCCCAAAAAGCGTTGCTGGAGGCATTGGTCGATCGCGACGTGAAATTCGGCGTACAGACCCGCATCGATCTTTGGAAACCCGAGCTGCTTGAATTGCTGGGCGCGGCCGGCTGCGTATCCATCGAAGCCGGGCTCGAAAGCCTGACGGTGGAAGGGCGCGCCATGCTGGCCAAGCGCTGCCGGCTGGGCACCGAGGAACTTGCCGCGCTGCTTGTCAAAGCCAGACGCCACGTTCCCTTCGTCCAGGCCAATCTGATCGGCGTGGTCGAGGACGATCCGGCACTTGTCGATCACTGGCGAACCCACCTGATCGACAATGGCGTGTGGGCCAATGAACCCGTCCCGCTTTATCCATATCCGAGTTCGCCCAGCTATCGCGAGCTTTGGGGCGAACCCGACGATCTCGCCTGGGAGCGCGCCCATGACCATTATCTCACATCGTTCCAGAAGTTCAGCGACATCCAGGAGAAGCGTCCGCGTCCGCTGGCGGAACTGGAGGCGGCATGTTGCGGACACTGAGGCCGCGCAAACGGCGCATCCTGATGACGGTCGACGCCATGGGCGGAGTATGGCGCTATGCGCTTGACCTCGGCCGGGAACTGGTCAATGGCGGCGACAGCATCGTGTTCGCCGGTCTGGGGCCGCAACCATCCAGGCAGCAGGCCGAGGAGGCGCGGACCTTCGCAACGCTGATCTGGTTGAACACGCCGCTCGATTGGATGACCCGCGACGCCGGCGATCTGGACGGCTTGCCGCGGGAGTTGCGTGCGCCGATGCGTGACCATGCCATCGACCTCGTGCACCTCAACGCGCCGACGGAGGCGGTGGGATTGGATGCGCCCTGCCCAGTCATAGTCGTTTCGCATTCATGCGTAACGACATGGTTCCATTCCGTCAGGGGACAGGCGTTGGACAGCGCATGGAGCTGGCAGAAAGAGTGCAACAGGCGCGGCTTCGAAAGGGCCGATGCGGTCATCGCGCCGAGCGGCAGTCATGCCCAGTTGCTTGAGACGTGCTATGGCCCGATCGCACGCCTCCACGTCGTCGGAAATGGCGCACGTCCGGTCCCGCACGTCGAACACCGCCAGCCGCTGGTCTTCGCCGCCGCCCGCTGGTGGGACGAGGGAAAGAACGTGGCGGCGGTCGACCAGGCCGCCTCCTTGACGCAATGGCCCATCTTTACAGCCGGTTCGATGCACGGCCCGAACGGCGAGCGTGCCACCGTCGACCACGCCGTTCCTCTCGGGGCACTGCCGTATGACGAGGTGCGCTCCTTGATGGCCCGCGCCGGCATTTTTGTATCGCCATCGCTCTACGAACCGTTCGGCCTGGCGGCGCTGGAAGCGGCTATGTCGGCAACGCCCCTGGTGCTCTCGGACATCCCGACCTATCGCGAATTATGGGACGGGGCCGCGATGTTCTTCGACGCGCGCGACCCGCATGATCTGGCTGCCTGCATCAATCGCCTTTCTAGCGATGCCGGGCACAGGGGGGAACTCGGTCAGGCAGCCCTCCGCCGCAGCCGCAGGTACACGCTGGCGAGGCAGGCAGTGGCCATGCGCGATGTCTACGAAAAGGCGGCGCTGGCCGTGGCTGAGCGCTGATCATGCGCTTCCTGTTCTACACCCACTCCCTCGTCTCAGACTGGAACCACGGCAATGCCCATTTCCTTCGGGGCGTCATGCGGGAGTTGGTAGCCCGCCGGCATCAGGCCATTGCTCTGGAGCCGGCGGACGGTTGGAGCCGGTCGAGCCTGCTGGCCGAGAAGGGATCCTACGCGATCGAACGTTTCCGCAAGGATTTCCCCGAATTGATGCCGGTGACCTATGATGCCGGGTTCGACCACGAAGCCTGGATCGCCGAGGCCGACGTGGTGATCGTCCACGAATGGACCGACCCGCAGCTTGTCGCTCGTATAGGCCGTGTCCGGGCCGGTGGCGGCAACTTCATCCTTCTGTTTCACGACACTCATCACCGGGCCGTGTCGGCCGCCGAAGCAATCTCGGCGCTCCGTCTGGAGCATTATGACGGCGTTCTCGCCTTTGGCGAAGCGCTGCGCGAGAGCTATCTGCGCGCCGGCTGGGGCAAGCGTGTCTTCACCTGGCATGAAGCGGCGGACGATCGCCTGTTCAAGCCCCACCCGGAGATCCACCGCACGTCCGATCTGGTCTGGATCGGAAACTGGGGCGACGACGAACGGACCGCCGAACTCAGGGAGTTTCTGATCGAACCGGTGCGCGATCTCGGCCTTGAGGCCACTGTTCACGGTGTGCGCTATCCCAAGCCGGCACTTGCCGACCTGGCCGCCGGTGGCCTGTGCTACGAAGGGTGGATCGCCAACGCCGAAGTGCCCAAAGCGTTTGCCGCGCATCGTGTCACGGTGCACATTCCGCGGCGCCCCTACCGTGAAAGCCTGCCCGGTATTCCAACGATCCGCATGTTCGAGGCACTCGCCTGCGGCATCCCGCTGATTTCAGCGCCATGGTCGGATGTCGAGCAGCTTTTCAGACCCGGCGTCGACTTCCTGTTTGCCGAGGATGGCATCCAAATGCGGCAACACATTCAGGCGGTGCTGGCCGATTCCGATTTCGCAACCTCCCTGGTGGCCTCGGGTCTTGAGACCATCCGTTCGCGACACACCTGCCGGCACCGCGTCAACGAGTTGTTCGACGTGCTGTCGCAATGCACGAATCGGCACACCGCTCACCCGACCGCCGCAAAGGAAGCCGCCGCATGAAGATCGCATTCTATGGATCGAGCCTTTTGTCGTCCTATTGGAACGGTGCCGCGACCTATTACCGTGGCTTGCTGAAGGCGCTTTCCCAACTGGGCTACGAAATCACCTTCTACGAGCCCGACGTCTATGACAGGCAGAAGAACCGGGACATCGAGGCGCCGGAATGGTGCACCGTCGTCGTTTACGAGGCGACCGGGCATGCCCTGATACAGGTGGCGGCGCGTGCGGCCGAGGCCGACATCGTCGTCAAGGCGAGCGGCGTCGGTTTCGAGGACGAGGCGCTGCTGCGCGCCGTCCTGGACCACGCCCGCAGCGATGCGCTCACGGTATTCTGGGACGTGGATGCACCGGCCACGCTCGCCCAGTTGCGCGGGGAGCCGGACCACCCGCTGCATCACGCGCTGCAGGAAATCGACCTCGTATTGACGTATGGCGGCGGCGATCCTGTCGTTTGGGCCTATCGTGCCATGGGCGCAAACGAGTGCGTGCCGATCTATAACGCGCTCGATCCAGAAACGCATCACCCGGTCGCCGGCAATGCCCGCTTTGCCTGCGATCTGGCATTCCTCGGCAACAGGCTGCCGGATCGTGAAGCACGTGTGGGATCCTTCTTCCTCGATCCCGCGAGCCAGCTGCCGCGACAACGGTTTCTGCTCGGCGGATCGGGCTGGGGCGACAAGCGGCTCCCCGCCAATGTCGACTGGCTCGGCCATGTCGGGACCCGCGATCACAACGCCTTCAATGTGACGCCAAAGGCCGTGCTGAATATCAGCCGCGACAGCATGGCGGCCAATGGTTTTTCACCGGCCACGCGTGTCTTCGAGGCGGCAGGCGCCGGCGCCTGCCTTATCACCGATTCGTGGTTGGGCGTGGATCTGTTCCTGAAACCCGGCGAGGAAATCCTTGTGGCGCGCGACGGTGGCGATGTCGCCGAAATCATGCGGGCGCTGACCCCTGGTCGGGCAAAGGCAATCGGCCAGGCCGCACTTCGCCGCGTTCTCGCCGACCATACCTACGCGTTGCGGGCGACCGTGGCTGATGAAGTCTTCAAACGGCATTTGACGCATGGGACCGTGGAGGCAGCTGAGTGACCACGCAGTTGAATATCGTTTTTCTCGGCCTGTCGCTGTCCTCGTCCTGGGGAAACGGCCACGCCACCACCTTTCGAGGTCTGCTGAAGGGCCTTCACGATCTCGGCCACCGCGTTACTTTTCTGGAGCGCGATGTGCCGTGGTACGCCAATCACCGCGATTTGCGCGATCCGGATTTCTGCTCCTTGCGCTATTACGATACCGTACAGGAACTGCAACGCGACTACGCACGGTGCCTGCAAGAGGCCGACGTCGTGGTCATCGGTTCTTTCGTGCCGGAAGGGCGCGCAGTCATCGACATCGTCGCTTCACTTTGCAAGGGACAATTCTGCTTTTACGACATCGACACGCCTGTGACTCTGGCGAAGCTGTCGGCGGACGATTGCGACTATTTGAGCTGGCGCCAGATCCCCTACTTCGACATCTATTTCTCTTTCGCCGGCGGGCCAGTGCTTACCGATCTGGCGCAGACCTTCGGTGCGCGTCGCGCCGAGCCGCTCTACTGTTCGGTCGATCCGGAACGGCATTACCGCACCGCGGATTCGATCCGCTGGGATCTCGGCTATCTCGGCACCTACAGCATGGACCGACAGGCCACGCTGAATGCGCTCCTGCTCGAGCCTGCACATCGCATGCCGGATCGGCGTTTCGTGGTGGCCGGCTCGCAATATCCCTCCGACCTCGACTGGCCCGACAACGTCGAGCGGATCGAACATTTGCCGCCGGCCGATCACGCCGCATTCTACAGCCGTCAGCGCTATACGCTGAACGTCACACGCAGTTCCATGATTGCCGCGGGATGGTCGCCCAGCGTGCGACTTTTCGAGGCCGCCGCTTGCGGCACGCCGATCATCAGCGATCGCTCGCCAGGCCTCGACAGTTTCTTTCCCGCATCGACGATCCACACCGCCAAGAAGTCGGATGATGTCGTCGCGATTCTGTCCCGGGAATCGGCTCGTACACGTCTCGCCATGGCAGACCGGGCACGCGAACTCGTCCTTGCCTCCCACACCGGTGTGGCCAGGGCTCGCGAATTCATCACGGCGCTTACGCAAAAAGGGACGGTGGTCCTCGATCTCAATATCGGAAGTGCAGCATGACCGGCAGACAGGAGAAAATCGCGATGCGACAAACAAAAAAAGCGCCAAGGGCAAAGACGGTGCTCGTTGCCGGTGGCGCGGGCTTCCTCGGATCGCATCTTTGCGAAGCATTGTTACGCGATGACTGGCGCGTGATCTGCGCCGACAATTTTCTCACCGGGCGCATGGAGAACATCAACGCGATCATGGACCATCCGGGTTTCCGGTTGATCGAGCAGGATATCTGCCGTCCGTTGCACCTTGGTGAGCCGGTGGACCGCATCTTCAACCTGGCATGCGCCGCGTCACCGCCGCGTTACCAGGCCGATCCGATCCACACCACACGAACCTGCGTCATCGGAACGTTGAACCTGCTTGAACTCGCCGCCCGCAAGGATGCCCGATTGCTGCAGGCCTCCACGAGTGAAGTGTATGGCGATCCGGAACAACATCCGCAGAGGGAGGATTATGTCGGCCACGTGAACTGCATCGGCCCACGCGCCTGCTACGACGAGGGCAAGCGCACTGCCGAAACACTTTGCTTCGACTATCTGAGAGCCGCCAACGCCGATGCTCGTGTCGCACGTATCTTCAATACCTACGGGCCGAGAATGGACCCGGCGGACGGCCGCATCGTCTCGAACCTCATCATGCAGGCCTTGGAGAAGCGCCCGCTGACGATCTTCGGCGACGGCTTGCAGACGCGATCTTTCTGCTACGTCTCCGATCTGATCGATGGGTTGATGCGTCTGATGGATATCGCTCCGAATCCGGGAAAGCCGATCAACCTGGGCAATCCCGGAGAATTCACCATTATGCAGCTGGCGGCATTGGTGAAGGCGATGACCGGCACCAAGTCGGACATGACGTTTCTGCCGCTGCCGCAGGACGATCCTCGACGTAGGCAGCCTGACATATCGCGCGCGAAAGAACTGCTCGGCTGGACGCCGAGAGTGCCTCTCAACCAGGGGCTCGCGCGGACGATCGACTATTTCGCTTCGCTCGAAGGCGGCCAGATCGGCGATGAAATACCCGGTCGCGCCACAAGGGCGAGGGCTATGTCAGGCGGGCTGCAGAACCTCCCTGCCTGATAGCCGGCACCGCGGCCTCTGCCCATCGAACCGCGGGAACATCCGCTCCAGCTTGTGGTTTGACGACAGGACCAGATATGGAGGACGTCATGCAACCCAAGCGATCCGCGACGGATATCGACAAGATGGCGGAACGGGAAATGGCTGCTTATTTGCGGCGAGCCTCGATCACCTATCTGGAGTGCTGC
The DNA here is from genome assembly GCF_020164795.1 of Mesorhizobium sp. ES1-3. Classification (NCBI taxonomy): domain Bacteria; kingdom Pseudomonadati; phylum Pseudomonadota; class Alphaproteobacteria; order Hyphomicrobiales; family Phyllobacteriaceae; genus Mesorhizobium; species Mesorhizobium sp. ES1-3. The sequence goes on along the minus strand of NZ_JAIUGW010000026.1, from coordinate 71,201 downwards.
GTCAGCCTGATGATGACGCATCTGCAGCGGGAAGAAGTGGCCGCTATTCTCGAGCAGGAAGCAGACATGCTGCGAAGGCTGGATTGATGGGCCACGCCCTGGCGTGATCCGGGCCAGATAGCGCGTGAACTCCGCGGCAGTCTCTGTCTGGGCAGCCGTGCTGATCCAGCGTGGTGCCGCGAGACATGCGCTCGGGTCGCTCCCTCCTTAAGCTGTCGTGCACTCTCGGTCCGCTTGTGGTCACAATTTTTCAGTCGAGCAAGGGAACATTCCGGCAGGGTGGCGGTTCGGCGCAAGGAACTTACCTTTGAACAGCATAGGGCGGCAGTTTCGTGGGATCGAAAAAGATTCGTGTTGGCATCGTTGGAGTCGGCAATTGCGCGTCGTCCTTGGTGCAGGGTCTCTCCTATTATCGTGATGCGAAAAGCAATGAACCGGTCCCGGGCCTGATGCATGTCGATCTCGGTGGCTATCACGTCGACGACATCGAAATTGTCTGTGCATTCGATGTCGCCAAGAGCAAGGTTGGTCGCGACGTCGCGGAGGCGATCTACGCCGCCCCGAACAACACATTCCGTTTTGCCGACGCACCGACGACCGGTGTTCGCGTCGAGCGCGGGCCGACGCTCGACGGGATCGGCAAATATCTGCGCAACGAGATCGAAGAGGCGCCAGAGCCGGTTGCCAACGTCAGCGGGATCTTGCGCGACAGCGGAGCCGATGTGCTGGTCTCCTACCTGCCGGTGGGTTCGGAGGAGGCGACGCACTTCTATGCTGAATGCGCGCTCGAGGCCGGCTGCGCCTTCGTCAACTGCATACCGGTTTTCATCGCCTCGCGTCCGGAATGGCGGCGGCGCTTCGAGCAACGCGGGCTGCCACTGGTAGGCGACGACATCAAGAGCCAGGTCGGCGCGACGATCGTGCACCGGCTGCTGGCTAATGTCTTTCGCGAGCGCGGCGTGCGCATCGATCGCACTTATCAGCTGAATTTCGGCGGCAACACCGACTTTCTTAACATGTTGGAACGTGAGCGGCTGGAATCGAAGAAGATCTCCAAGACGCAAGCGGTGACCAGCCAGCTGGATGTTCCCCTGGAGCCCGGCAACATCCATGTGGGACCCAGCGACCATGTGCCTTGGCTCACCGACCGCAAATGGGCGTACATCCGTGTCGAAGGCACGACCTTCGGCGGCGTGCCGCTTAATGCCGAGCTCAAGCTGGAAGTGTGGGATTCGCCCAATTCAGCCGGCGTGGTGATCGACGCGGTGCGTTGCGCCAAGCTGGCGCTCGACCGCGGCATCGCCGGAGCGCTCACGGGTCCTTGCAGCTACTTCATGAAGTCACCTCCCGAACAGTTCACCGACGCCGAAGCCCGACAGCGGACGCTCGCTTTCATCGCCGGCAAGGACGAGCCTTTGCTGGATGCCGCGGAATGACGACGACGTTCTTCTTGATCCGCCATGCTGCGCACGACAATGTCGGCTCTTATCTTGCCGGGCGCATGGCCGGCGTTTGCCTTGGCGAGACCGGAAAAGCTCAAGCAGAGCACCTTGGCGGGCGCATGGCCCGAGAGACAATCGCCGCCGTCTTGTGCAGCCCACGCGAGCGCACGCAGGAGACGGCGCTACCGGTTGCTCTCGCCTGCGGTGTCGGTGAAATCGCGATCCGCGCCGAACTCGACGAAATCGACTTCGGCGACTGGTCTGGAAAGACCTTCGATGAATTGAATGACGACGCCGGTTGGCGGGCGTGGAACGACCAGCGGCAGGAGGCAAGGACACCGAGCGGCGAGACCATGCTGGATGTCCAGCAGCGCATCGTCTCGCTGATGAACGACGTCCGCGAGCTGCGTCAGAACCAATGCATCGCCCTGATCAGCCATGCCGACGTTATCAAGGCCGCCGTCTGCAAGGTGCTCGGCTTGTCAGTCGGCGATTGCTTTCGCTTCGACATAGATCCCGCCTCGATCACGACGATCGTGTCGGGCGACTGGGGCTCAAAGCTCCTGCGAATGAATGAAGTTGCCTGACGAGGAAATTCCCCATGCGGATGGTCATTTTCGGTCTCACCGTTACATCTTCATGGGGGAACGGCCATGCCACGTTATGGCGCGGGCTGATCCGCGCCCTCGCCCGGCTGGGCTGGTCCATCACCTTTTTCGAACGCGACACTCCCTACTATGCCGGGACCCGCGATCTGGATCAGCTCGACGGCGGCAACGTCGTCATCTATCCGGACTGGGAGGACATTCGCCGCGTCGCGGAACGGGCAATGAAGCAAGCGGATGTCGTTGTCGTCACCTCCTACTGCCCCGACGCCGTCGAAGCTTCCCGCCTTGCCCAGCAGGCAAGTCGCGGGCTGCGCGTCTTCTACGATCTCGACACTCCAGTCACGCTTGCCCGCGTCGAGCACGGCGAGCGTCCGCCCTATTTCGGACCAGAGGGCCTTGCCGATTACCATCTCGTCCTGAGCTACACCGGCGGCTCGGCGATCGAGGCGCTGAAGACGGTTCTGGGTGCGCGTCACGTAATGCCGCTCTATGGGCATGTCGATCCGGACAGGCACCGGCCGGCAGAGAAGCGGGCCGAATTCGCCGGCGATCTGTCATATCTCGGGACCTACGCGGCAGATCGCCAGGCTGGCGTCGAAAAGCTGCTGGTCCGCCCGGCCATGCGCCTGCCTGATCAGCGCTTCATCATTGGCGGCGCGCAATATCCGCAGGAATTCCCGTGGAGCGACAACATCTTCTTCGTCAGGCATCTGCCGCCCGCCGACCATCCGGCGTTCTTCTCATCGTCGCGGCTGACGCTCAACGTCACGCGGAAAGCGATGGCGCAAAAAGGCTGGTGCCCGTCGGGACGGCTCTTCGAAGCGGCTGCGTGTGGGGCTGCCATCGTTACCGATGCATGGCCAGGCCTCGCGGACTTCTTCGAACCCGGCCGCGAAGTCCTGCTGGCGCATGACACGGATGATGTGGTCGCCGCGCTGCAATTGCCGGAGCTTGAACTCGACGGCATCCGAAGGCGTGCCCGCGAGCGGGTCTTGAGCGAGCACACTTCCGCCAAGCGTGCAGCGGAACTGGATAAAATCCTGGTCGACGCCTCGCAAAATCCGGTCGGCGAACCGATGGAGGAAGCAGTCTGATGTTGGGCATTGTGCCCGCTGCCGGACGTGGCAGCCGCATTCAACCGCTCGGTTTCTCGAAGGAGCTGCTGCCGGTTGGCAGCCGGATCGACGGCCAGACCGAACGTCCCTGCGCAGTAAGCGAGTATCTGGTGCGGCGCATGGTGAAGGCCGGCGTCGACAAGATCTGCTTCATCATCGGATCGGGCAAATCCGACATTCTGGAATACTACGCAGCCGGCTACGGCGACGCGACGGCCCTCTTTGTGGTGCAGCCCAACCCCGTCGGCCTCTGCGATGCGATTTTCCGGGCAGTGCCCCTCGTGGCGTCAGACGAGGTCGTCCTGGTCGGTCTTCCAGATACGATCTGGTTTCCCGAGGACGGTTTCTGTCATTTGCCCGACGATCAGCTTTCATTTCTGCTCTTCCCCGTTGACCGCCCGGAATTCTTCGACGCCGTCTGCACCGAGGACGACGAGCGCGTGATCGAAATCCAGGTCAAGCGACAGGATGCCTCCACGAACTGGGTTTGGGGCGCGTTCAAGATGCCCGGTCATATCCTGCATCGGCTTGCGGTACTGTGGCGCGAGCGGGACCGCCGTGACGAATACATCGGCACATTGATCAACGCCTACCTTGCGGCCGGCGGTGTGGCCCACGGTGTCAAGGCTGGGTCCGCTTATGTCGATGTCGGTACCTTCAACGGCTATCGCACAGCCCTACGGTTGCTTGAAGACGGCGTCCCATCCGCCCCTCACCAGCCCGCCGCGATCATGCCCGGCACGCACTCGCATGTTCCCGTTGTCCCGGGCGAAGGAGGCTGACCATGTTGCATTCCCAAGCCGAAATCCGACGACGCATCGACGCGCTCGGCCCATGGTTCCACAACATGGAACTGGCCGGCGTCGAAACTGCACCCGACCACTTTCTCGGCAATTACCCCCTGATCAAATGGCTCAAATTCGCTGACGCCATACCTGCCGATCTGGCCGGCAAGACCGTGCTGGACATCGGCTGCAATGCCGGCTTCTATTCAATCGAGATGAAACGGCGAGGCGCCGCCCGTGTCCTCGGCATCGATTTCGACGAGGGCTATCTGGCGCAGGCCCGCTTTGCGGCCGAGATCGCGGATTGCGAGATCGAATTCCAGAAGCTATCGGTCTACGACGTTGGTGCCCTGCGCGAGACATTCGACGTCGTGCTGTTCATGGGGGTGCTTTACCATCTGCGCCACCCCTTGCTCGCGCTCGACTTAATCCGCGAGCACGTCGCCGGCGACATGATGATTTTTCAGTCCATGCAACGCGGCAGCGCGGATCTGTTGGAGCTGGAAGAGAATTATCCCTTCTGGATGCATGATCTGTTCGACCGGCCAGAATTTCCCAAGCTGCATTTCGTAGAGCAACGCTACGCGGATGATCCGACCAACTGGTGGATACCCAACCGGGCCTGCACCGAGGCGATGCTGCGCAGCGCGGGTTTCGAGATCGTTCTGCATCCCGAACAGGAGGTCTATTTCTGTCGCGCGGCCGGCGATCCGGCCGGCGGCGGCGCAATTTACCCTTCGAAAGGAAAGCTCCATGATTGAAGCCGCGATGATCTGGAACGAGCCCAACAACAAATCGCACTGGGACCCCGAGCTCGACCCCGATTGGAGCCGCTTTGCCAGGATGGCAATTCTGTCGGCGGATGCGATCGCATCCGAGAACCCGACCCTGGCAAAGGTGCTTGGCGGCATCTCGCCAATAGACCCCGACTTTATCGCACACATGAAGGGATTCGGCGTACTGGACCACGTCGACGCCGTTGCGGTACACGGCTTTCCTCTTGACTGGAACTTGTGGCAAATTCAGGAATGGCCGCAGAGGATCGGCGAGATCGCAACCGTCACCGATCTTCCCATCTGGGTCAGCGAAGTCGGCATATCGACCTTCGGGGCCGAGGAAATACAGGTCTGGGGCCTCAAGCGCACCGCCGAATTGCTGCTCGGCAACGCACCACGAATTCAGTGGTATAGCCTCTACGACCTTCCGCGCGAATGGGGGGCAACGACGCGGCATCGCGAAGCGGAGGGCTCCTCCTATTATCGTCATTTCCACATGGGGCTGCTGCGCCAGGACGGTACGCCGAAGCCGGCGATAGAAGAATTCCTGCGCCACACACCTGCAATGGGGCTGGTACAGTGGTTTCATTTCGAGGACCCCCGGCTGGACGACGCCGTCGCATGGATGAAGCGGCTCGGCGTCACCAACGTGCGCACGGGGCTTTCCTGGGCCGACAGCTTCAGGCCGAATGCGTTGGACTGGTTCGACCGACAGATGGAAGCCCTCGCCCCTTTCGATGTCACGGTCACCTTCTGCTTCACGCCGGAACATCGTGGAATGATGCCTCACCACACCAGCCCTCCACTGGTGCCCGAGGAATTCGCTGAATTCTGCGCATCGATGGTCCGCCGCTACGCGCCCAGCATGACGTCCGACTCGCTTCCGACGCAGCGGGCCTCGGCGGCGTGAGGCTCTCATGCGATCCGGTCCGCGATCAACGGATGCGCTGACGGAAATCGTGGCCCGCGGTTGCCACGCAATTCGCCGCAATTCACTGCCTTCGAGCTTCGAGGACATGCGGCCGGTCGCAAGCGCCCTCGCCCATCCCTCACAATCGCTCGGCCGGCCATGACGCTTACCGTCCTCAATGTCGCCTATCCCCTCGCGCCTGTGGGACCGGACGCGGTCGGAGGTGCCGAGCAGGTCCTGTCGATGCTCGATCGGGCACTGGTTCACGCGGGTCACCGGTCTGTCGTCGTCGGCTGCCGGGGTTCCAGCGCGAGCGGCACCCTTCTGGAAACACCGGCGGAACGCGGCGTGCTCGACGAAGCGGCAAAGGGCCGCGCGCAGCAGGCTCATCGGACCGCGATCGCCACGGCCCGCGCCACTTGGCCGATCGACGTGGTTCATCTGCATGGCATCGACTTCGACGCCTACCTGCCAGCCGATGGCCCGACGTTGGTGACCCTTCACTTGCCATTGGACTGGTATCCGGCCGAGGCACTGCGCCCGACGCGCGACGACCTGTGGCTCCACGCCGTCTCGGCTGCCCAGCAGAAAACCGCGCCTCCCGGCGCCAGGCTGGCGGCGCCAATTCCGAATGGCGTCGACATAGAGGCGCTCAGTCTGCCGCTAGCTAAGCGCGACTTTGCACTGGTTCTGAGCCGGGTCTGCCCGGAAAAGGGCATTCACCTGGCGCTGGAGGCAGCCAAACGGGCGGGTGTGCCACTGGTTGTCGGCGGCAAGGTCTATCCCTACGAAATGCACACGCGGTACTTTCGCGACGAGGTCCAACCTCGACTCGATGGCCGCCGCCGCTTCCTTGGTCCGATCGGTTTCACCGCCAAGCGACGCTTTCTCAACGCAGCGCGCTGTCTGGTCATCCCGAGCCTTGCCGCCGAAACCAGTTCACTTGTCGCCATGGAGGCACTGGCCTGCGGCACGCCGGTCGTGGCTTTTCCAAATGGCGCGCTTCCCGATGTGATCGAGCATGGCAGGACCGGCTTTCTCGTCAACTCTATCGACGAGATGGCCCAAGCCATCATTGCGGCACCCAGCCTGGACGCCGAGGCATGCCGGACCGAGGCGCGGCGGCGGTTTTCGCTGCAACGAATGATCTCGTCCTACATGGATGCCTATCAAGCACTGGCGCGACTTGGCACCGATGCCGCGCGCCTCGCCACCACACCGTGAGCGAGCCTGTGCTGCGTAGCGAGATCATCGATGATCCGGCGCAATTCGATAGCCTCGCGCCGCACTGGTGGAAACTGTGGGAGCAGAGTTCTTCCGCGACGCCGTTTCAATCTCCCGCCTGGCTGGTGCCATGGTGGCGTACATTCGCGCCGGGCGACCTGGCGACGGTCGCGGTCTGGCACGGAGGCGATCTGTTGGGACTGGCGCCCCTCTATCTCGAGCACGGGGCCGTGGGCTCGAAATTGCTTCCGGTCGGGATTTCGCTCAGCGACTATCTGGACATCCTGTGTGTTCCCGGCACCGAAGCCCTGGTCGCAGCCGCAATTGCTGAAAAGATCCTCTCGGTTGAATGGTCGCAATGGGTCTTGTCGGATTTGCCGCAAGACGCTGCCGGTCTTGCCATGATCTATCCCGACCTGAAGGCCGGGCGGCCAGGCCTTCATGGCGTTTGCCCCGTGCTCGCTATCGCCGGCGACGAAACCCTTGCGGGCTGTGTGCCCTCCCGACGAAGGCGCCAGTTGCGACGGGCGCGACAGGCCGCAGCCAGGCGCGGCCGGACCGCGTTGTCGTCGGCACGCGGCGAACCCAAAACCTTCCTCGATCAGTTGATCCGCCTTCACGACGCGCGCTGGGCCGGACGCGGAGGTGGTGTGTTGGCCGACGTCGCCGTAAAGCAATTCCACAGGCACTCGCTTCCCTTGCTCGACGCTCGTGGCCTTGCCCGGTGCTGGCTGCTCGCAATCGACGGCAGAACCGTCGGCGTCTATTACGGCTTTCATCATCGCGGTCGCGCCTATGCCTATCTCGGGGGCTTCGACCCTGCTTATGCCGAAGAGAGTCCAGGCGCGATCCTGATCGGCCACGCGATCGAGGAGTCGATCCGCGAGGGGGCGCATGAGTTCGATTTCCTGCGCGGTCAGGAAGCCTACAAATATGGCTGGGGCGCCATCGACAGGTGGACGATGCGCAGGGTCTGGACGCGGAATTGATACCATGATCGCGACCGGCCCAAAATCGGCCCAGCGCCGGACAGCGATGAGATCGGCCGTCGAAGACTGCATGAAGGATGGCGTTTGCGCCGAAGCCGTCATCGCCAGGCTGGCGCTTTACCTACAGACGAGGATCGGGGCGGCGGAATTGGCGGAGATCGTGCTGGATATCATCCCGTCGGTTCCTCAATACGCGGAAAGACTGCAAGAGGTAGCCGGGCTGCTTCGCCGCAATCCAAGCGCATTCGCCTTGTTACGGGCCACGGGCGCGGCCGTTCGGCACGCACGCGACGAGGACGAGACAGATGCCGCTGTCGTCACGCGATTGGCATCGAGCTTCGATGCGGCGGCAGCGATTTCGGGAACAGCAAGCGTCCAACTCGCATCCCTCGGCGATGAGGACAGGCTGTCAGGCACCACCGATGAAATCGCTGCATGGCTCAAAGAGCAGGATTTCACCGGCACCGGCCGGGACGTCCTGGACATTGGTTGCGGCATCGGCCGTTTCGAAGGTGCGCTTTCCAACTCCTTCAACCGGATGGTCGGCATCGACATATCCTCGCGGATGATCTCCATCGCCTCTGAGCGGTGCGCCGCGCTGGGCAATGTCGAGGTGCGGCGAACCTCCGGTCTCGACTTGACCGAATTCGACGACAACAGTTTCGATTGCGTGCTGGCGGTCGACTGCTTTCCTTATCTCGTTCTGGCCGGCATGGCTGAGCGGCATTTCGAGGAGATTGCACGCGTTCTGAGACAGCCGGGGTGGCTGGCCCTGCTGAACTATTCTTATCGCGGATCGCTTTTTTTGGACCGCGCCGATATCAGTCGTCTGGCCGAAGCTCACCAATTGCGGGTCGTCATCAATGGCGAGAAGCCGTTTCGGTTATGGGATGGCGATGCCTTCCTGCTTGCTCGCGGCGGCGGAACATTACCGCGCACCGCCAGTTCGGACGTCGAACCAGAAGCGCTGAAGAACGTCACCGATCCAAAGGAGAAAGTCATGGCATCCGGCGACAAAAAACATTTCGGCCGCGGCACACAGGGCAAGGGTACCGGCGCCGGCGCGATGACCGACCTGCCCAAGGACAAGGTCGGAGAAAACGCCGTTTTGTCCAATCGCGACAAGAAGCAGCACAGCGAGGAGCGTGGACTGGATGGCAATCGCATCAAGTCCGATCAATATCAGGACCATGCCGCGAACCAGTTGCCGAAGGATTGAACGCCGTCACACCGCATTCTTGGCCCGCGGCGACATAGGGCTAAGGAAATAAATCTGTGCAAGCCTAGCCAGCAACCGTGCCGGCGGCGAACCTCACCTTGTAATGTCGAGCATTCGTCACCACACTACGACCAAGGGACTGCTGTCTATCAAGAGAATATGATGTCTCGTTCGAGCGATGATACGGTGGACCCAGAATTCGGTCTGGCTATGGATCGGGAGATCACTTCTCTCCTATCTGCGATTGAGCAGGAAAGGATACCGGACCGGCTGACCAAACTGGCGATGGAGTTGCAAAACGCGCTGGTCGAGAGACGTAAACGTCACGTGAAGAACTGACTATCTGCGGCTGTCACCGTCGATATCGAGCTGACCGTCCGACAGATGGTTTCGCCTTTCCACCAATGTCTGCAGCGAACTCTCCCCAAGCAATTCGAGAACGTTGGCCCGGGCACGGTTTAGCCGACTTTTGACCGTCCCCACCGCGCAGCCACATATCTCGGCCGTTTCCTCATAGCTCACCCCTAGAACACCGATCAGCATCAGAACCTCGCGTTGGTGTTCGGGTAGCTTTTGAATCGCGCGGTGAACTTCCTTGCCCTGAACGCTCCATTCCTGGGTGGCTTCCGAAGTCGGTTTGGAAGATGCACAGTCGAGCAGGCCTGGCGCTTCCCGGGCAGCGATCTTTATCCGGGTGTAGTAGGTGTTGCGCATGATGGTGAAGAGCCATGACTTCATGCGTGTCCCGGGTTCGAACTTGTCGATATTGGCGAGGCCCTTGGTCAGTGTCTCCTGCACCAGATCGTCGGCATCATCGGGGATACGGCAGAAGGTACGGGCGAAAGCCCGCAGGGCGGGGATCAGCTCAACGATGGAAACTTCATTGGTTTCCTGGTCGCCCAAGAGGTAGCCTCCGGATGACAATGGTCCAGCTCCCAGAAGAAATAGTGTATGAACGCAGCCTGCTAAATGCATGGAACTTTGGTTCGTTCCTCGTGCTGGAGACGACTCTTCAGAAATTCCGCAGGTCGAAATAGCTGTCTTCCAATCAGTGGATATCATCGCGCGGAAGGCGCCTCTTTTGAGTAGGGGTCCTCGCACTCACAAGCGTGTCAACGACGGCTGATCGCCGATGTTTCCTCACATCTGAAGACACTTCATGCCCCCCGAAATGTCCCCCACAACTACAGAAGCCCGCTTGGTGCAGACGCTCCATGACCCTTGCGGTTACGGTTCGGGATGAGCGGGGTTCCCCGGCAAGGCGCCCGGCGGCCGCTTTCCAAGATGTCACGATTTCAATCAGATCGCCTGCGAGCAGATGAGTTTCTGGGCAACCCGCAATTCGGTTGCGAACTGCAGGCGATCGATTTTGCCCAAGCCGCGGAAACGATGGGGGAAGCGGTTTTCGCATCAAGCGGGGCCGATCAGATCGAGACCGTGCTCGACGAGGCCTTCGCAGCCGAAGGTCCTAGCGCTGGTCGGTGCCTATGAACCGCTGATGCCGCCCAGGATGCCTCCCGACTATGCCAAGAACTTCCGCCAGGCTTTGCCACAGACGCCGGCACGAACGCATTGAAGAACATATCGGCCGAGAGCCGTCGAAGTCGATGATGGACGCCTAGATGGTGGCTTCTTGTAGACTGTTGCATGAAGGAAGCCGATGCGCAAACGCCAGTCCGGCAGCCGCCCATGCAACTGCTGGCCGCCACGGGAGGGCGGATGGCGCCTACTTGATCGCCTGTCGGCTCATCCGAGCCTGCTGCAATCGCCGGCTCGGAAGGGCTTCCAAATCGTCGCCAACCGGAGAAGGTCCAGCCTTCGGCAGCGCTCCGAAGCACTGGCTCGTTTGTTGCAGTTCTGCATGTTCGACTTGCCCGGCCGCTGTTAGCGGCGGGGCTGGCTGTTCAAGGGCGGTTGATTGCTCGAGCACCGTCCCGATCGGTTTCGCCAGGCACATATTCGCCCGCATTTGCATCGAAGCGCAATCCCCGCGCGGGGCCAATGCCACAGCCGGGTCAATCGGCCAACGATGGCGCCGCCTCACAGTTCTGTTTTGTGGAGTGAGATGCAACATGTGTGAACGGGCCAATGCTGTCCCGGTCCTGGCATCGTCTTTCCAGCCCCGGTCACATCCTATGGCCACATTAGTCACAAATACGAGAACGCCGTCGGGCCTCTTCATCGCCTGCTGCGATCGCTTGTCGCGGAACCCGCGTTTTCGGCGGTCAACCCCATCCATCTGATAAGCCAGGGCATGGTCAAGCCCTGGACGAAAATGGAAAAGGCAACGACCGCAAATGCGGCAACGATTATTTCACCGCGCTCTGCAACGTTTTCAGGAAGTGCGAGCGCCAGGGCCAGGGCGAGCGCGCCGCGCAGCCCACCCCAGACCAAAACGTGCTGATAACGGGTATCCACCTTCAAGCGCGTGGCGGCAAGCAGGGCACCGAAGGGATAGATGGCCAAGCTCCGACCAAACAGCACGAGCACGACCGCGACTGCCGAGGTGCCTGCGAATATTCCAAGTGGCTGATGAGCTTCATGGCCGCCGATCAAGATGAACACGATCGAATTTGCCAGGAAGGCCGCGTACTCCCAGAATGCCAGAACGTGACTTCTTGCGTTGGCGGAAATAGCGCCTTTCCAACCGACATTGCCCACAATCAGGCCCGCCGTGAGAGTGGCCAGCACGCCGGACATGCCAAGATCCTCCGCAAGCAGGAACGAACCGTAAGCGACGATGGTCGTGAGGGTTATCTCAACAAGATGGTCTTCGGTCCGGCCGGCGATCAGAAGGAGCAGGGCTGCCACTGTCGCGCCGGAGGCAATCCCACCCGCGACCGTCCAGAACAGCGACCCGACAATGCTCAGGGGCGTTGCGTCGGCGCCTGCCAGGATTGCCGCCAGGATGCCGAAGCCAACCGCGGCTGCGCCGTCGTTGAGCAGACTTTCAGATTCGACAAGCAGAGCGAGGCGGGGTTGAACCTTCATCTCCTTGAAGGCCGCGATAACCGACACCGGATCGGTGGCGGCTATCAGCACGCCGAACAGCCCGGCACCGATCCAGGTCCATCCGAGCAGTAGATGCATGCCGCTCGCAACCACCGCAGCGGCTATCGCGACGCCGGGGAACGCGAGCAGAATGGTGACCGGCAGGTTCAGGCGAAAACGACGCCATTCGATCGCGAGTGCCGCCTGGAAGATTAGCGGTGGCAAAAACACTGTGAAAATCAAATCCCGACTGAGGGGGAGTGCGACAACGCCGGGCGTGAAGCCAAGGGCGATACCTGCCGCGACAAGCCCGACGCTGTAAGGAAGCCGCAGCCGTCTGGAAATCATCGCCACCAAAGAAGCGGTAAGCAGGATCATTCCCAGGGTGAGGATTGGAAGATCGTTCATAGCAGCCTCAGATACTATCTGGTCAACCTGGCGAGGCTCCACAACTAGGGAAATGAGCCCCTTTGGAACCGCCGGCGTGAAGAAGTTCGAGCAACTCGAATCGGAGACGTGCCGGCAGCACGCAGGATCTAATTCCGATGCGCTCAAGCCAATCTGGTCGCAGAAACGTCGCCGACCGCCCAGGAGACGCTGACGCTCCGCAAACCTCCGACCAGAGAGCGCTGCCCATGCGTCGCCTGGGCTCATTCTTGCCCGGAACCGGGGATCGAACAGCTCTTTTCAAAACTCAAGCACTGGCTGAGAAAGGCAGCAAGCCGCACCGTCCAAACCGTTTGCGACGCGATCGGCCAAATTCTCAACCGCATCACACCGACAGAATGCTCACACTATTTCGAAAACTCCGGATATGACCGAAACTAATCTCATCCCGCTCATAGCCTGACTGGGGACCGGCGTGCGGATCTGGGATCGTGGGACACAGAGGACATAGCCCGCTTTCTCAAGACCGGGCGTAATGACCGCACCACGCGGTACGGGCCGATGGCCGAGGTGATCAAGGATTCGACGTCCAAGATGACCGACGAAGATTTGCAGGCGATCGCAACCTATCTGAGGTCACTCCCGGCTACCGCGCTGGAAAGCACTGAGGTTCCAGACCAGGACGTCGTTCGTGCCGGACAGGCAGTCTATGCCGCCCAATGCTCGGCATGCCACCAAGCGGGGGCGTCGGCGTGAAAGGACTTTTTCCATCGCTCAAAGGCGACGGCATCGTCCAGTCCGACGGCCGCTTTCTCTCTTGCGCATCATCCTCAACGGCGGGCACGCTGCGTCCACGCCTGAAAGCCCGAACTCACTGGCGATGACGTCATTTGGATCAAACTTTCGGACGGTCGGATTGCGGCAGTCGCCAGCTGCCCGGGGCAGCAAGGCGGCGCGGTGACCTCAGACGAAGTGCGAGACCTGCGCAAGTCGGTCGAGTCTGCCGCGAGTTCCTATCAGGTGTTCTGCATCGACATCCGCGGTCGCGAGGATCGGATCAAGCATCTGGTTGCAGCGGCAGCGGACCATGGCTTGCGCCCGCCTACATTACTTCCTTTACGCCTTTTCTGAGGAGCCACCAATTAACGGGATAACTGGTTGCAAAGCCGCCCAGCATGGCCAGTTGCATCAAAAACCAGAACTCAGGCGTGTTGGCTTCCAGCCGTGTTCCGAAGGCCGGTTCAAAAATCAAAAGCTGCCCGAGGCCCATCAGGCCGTACATGCCAACCTGCCAGGCCGTCAGCGACAGAGCGTCGGCCTTGAGCGCTTGTAGCAATCCCTGCGTCACAGACAGCTGTCGCATCGGCTTGATGGTAAAATATTGGAAAGCTATGCCCAGGACAAAGGCGAAGATGTAGTCCAGGATCCAGATCGAAATCGTTCTTTCGGCAAACAGGCTTTTCCAGCCCAGCCACAACAGGACGGTCGGGAACGCAAGCGCCAGCGTCTCGGCGATGACATCGCCCACGGTGCAGCCGGCTCCGCAATGAAAAGCAGCCTTTGCGATCGCCATCGGCGAAAGAACCGGCTTGTCGGAGCCTGCCCTTCTTGCGCCGCCCGGCCGCTCCCCTCTGGCCTTCGAACCTGACCGGCCGGCATGCAGATAGACGAAAAGAACGAAGCCGGAACCGAAGAGGGCACAGACCGGCCAAACGAGGTTCATGATCCACATCTCTCGCGGATTTCGGAACTCGTCTAGTGCTATCCAGATCGAAGATAGAACGCCGGCCAGCAACGAAAGCAGGGACACCCAATGCAGCCATTCGGGGATCATCAGTTCCTCCTTCACTGTTCTTCGGGTCGAACTGTCGATGCGTCCTGTCGTTCTCCGGTCCGCCGCATCCAGATGCCATCCAATCGTTTCGCCTCTGCGACGGTGTCTTGCTCTTATCAGCCCGCCGGACGGGCCATGGCCGACGCCAGCCGAAGGCGTACGGCAGAACAAAGGGGTAGTAAGGCAAGCTGTTGCGACTTCATCGGCGCCATGTTCTGGTCGAGATGTCCCATGATCCAGATGGAACCGAGCACTATCAGCGCGACGATCAACACTCCGAAGGCGAGGGCCAGAATGTTGTTTGTGTTGTCTGGTCCGCTCGTCAGATGCAGGAAGAAAACCAGATGCACGCCAATCTGTGCAAGGGCCAGCACGACCAGCGCGGAAATCACCGCGGGCTGGTAGATCAACTCCGTCCTGGCGGCGATGAAGGACCCCACAGTCAACAAGGCCGCGAGGCCATAGCCGAGTAGATATCCCGGCAGTCCAGCCGCGGGCTCGTTGCGCGCGATCGTCTCCTCACCGGGGGCGGTATCGCGGGTGTCCCTGGAGGCGTCGGATGAGACGGTCTCGTCTGTCATTGTGATGCTCCCAGCAGATAAACCAGGCTGAAAATGGCGACCCAGATAATGTCGAGGGCATGCCAGAAAAGGCTGAAGCAGTGGAGCCTGCGTAAGATCTCGACCCGAAAGCCCTTCACCCAAAGCTGGGCCATCATGGTTCCAAGCCACAGGATCCCAAGCCCCACATGGACGCCATGGCAGCCGACCAATGCGAAGAAGGCCGACAGGAACGCACTTCGGGCGGGACCGGCACCCTCCCCGATCATGGTGATGAATTCCTGTCCCTCGAGGAGCAGGAACAACGCGCCAAGCACGCCGGTGACCAGGAGCCACGCCTGTGTGCGGATCATCGAACGTCTTTCGACCGCCAGGGAGGCCAAGCCTGCGGTGAAGGTCGAGGTCAACAGAAGTCCGGTCTGAATGGCAACGCGTGTGAGGTCGAACAGCTGTTTGCCGGTCGGCCCGTTATCGGTTGCATTCGCTAGCACCGCGTACGAAGCGAAAAACGCCGAGAACATAATGATATCGGACAGGAGAAAGATCCAAAATCCGTAGGTGACGGTTACAAATTTCGAGGCGGGACCGCCCTCGCCGTGTCCGGTGGCACCCTGGTGTCGTGAGCGCCCTTCTCCCTGCCCGCTCGAACGGCCCAGCACGTAGGGATCGCGTCTGGCACTTCCAGCGGCGATGTCGCTGGGCATCGTGTCGGAGTGGTCACTCATGTCAGTTGTTCCCTGCGCCGCAGCCTGGCGATTTGCGCGGCCGTGCGATCGCGGTCGATCCGTTCGACCTCCTCGGCCGGGATCACGATCTCGGCCTGGTCGCGCCAGGCGAACACGACAAATGTGGCATAGGCGCCGAGGAACCCGAGGATTGACAGCCACCATATGTGCCAGATGAGTGCGAACCCAATGATCGTCGCGAAGAAGGCTGACACGAAACCCGTCGGGCTGTTCTTGGGCATGTCGATCGGCTCGTACTGCCTGTCCGTCTTTGGATCTTGGCCTTCGATCGCGTGTTGTTTCATGCTCCAATAGGGCTCCTGGTTTTCAACATGCGGCTGGTGCGCAAAGTTAAATGGAGGCGGAGGCGACGGTGTGGACCACTCCAGCGAGCGCCCGTCCCAAGGGTCGCCCGTGTCGTCGCGAAGCTGGTCACGGTCCCTGATCGACAGTAAGAGCTGAGCGATCTGGCACGCCGCTCCAACAAGCATCACCGCGACACCGGCCGCCGCGATGACGATCCACGGTACCCAGGCGTCCACCTCGATATGCTGCAACCGGCGCGTCATGCCCTGCAGACCCACCACGTAAAGCGGTGCGAAGACGAGGATGAAGCCGAGCAGCGTGAACCAGAAAGCCGCCTTGCCCCAGCCCTCGTGAAGGCGAAAGCCGAACGCCTTTGGAAACCAGAAGGTGAAGCCGGCGAACGCGCCGAAGAGAACGCCTGAGATAATCACGTTGTGGAAATGCGCCACCAGGAAGAGCGAGTTGTGAAGGACAAAGTCGGCTGGCGGGACGGCAAGCAGAACGCCGGTCATTCCGCCGATGGTGAATGTGGTGACGAAGCCAAGCGCCCAAAGCATTGGGGTGTCGAAGCGGATCTTCCCGCCATACATGGTGAAGAGCCAGTTGTAGATCTTCACCCCCGTCCCGACAGCGATCACCGAGGTGGCGATGCCGAAGGCCGTATTTACATTTGCGCCCGCGCCCATGGTGAAGAAGTGGTGCAGCCAGACCATGAAAGACACGAGACAGATGAACATCGTCGCCGTCACCATCGAGCGGTAGCCGAACAGCGGCTTCGACGAAAACGTGGAGAAGATTTCGGAGAACACACCGAAGGCGGGAAGCACCAGGATATACACTTCCGGGTGGCCCCAGGCCCAGATGAGATTGACGAACATCATCTGGTTCCCACCGGCTTCGTTGGTGAAGAAATGAAAGCCGAGGTAACGGTCGAGCGTCAGCATCGCCAGCGTTGCGGCAAGGATCGGGAAGGCAGCCACGATCAGGAGATTGGCGGCCAGCGATGTCCAGCAGAACATTGGCATGCGCAGATAGCCCATGCCCGGGGCACGCATTTTCAAGATGGTGGTAACCAGGTTCACGCCGGTCAAAAGGGTCCCGACGCCGGATATTTGGATCGCCCACAGATAGTAGTCCACACCGACCCCGGGCGAATATGCGAGCTCGGAAAGTGGCGCATAGGGCAGCCAGCCGGTACGCGCGAACTCGCCGACGACCAGGGACATGTTGACCAGGAGGGCGCCCGTCGCCGTCAGCCAGAAACTGACCGAGTTGAGGGTGGGGAAGGCCACATCACGTATTCCCAGTTGCAGCGGCACAACGAAGTTCATCAGTCCGATCATGAACGGCATCGAGGCGAAGAAGATCATGATGGTCCCGTGGGCCGAGAATATCTGATTGAAGTGCTCGGGCGGCAGGTAACCGGGTCCGTGAATCGCAAACAGCTGCTGAGTACGCATCATGATTGCGTCAACGAAGCCACGCAGCAACATCAGCATGGCAAGCACGATGTACATGACACCGATGCGCTTGTGATCGACCGACGTTATCCAGTCATGCCACAAATAAGGCCAGTATCCCTTGAGCGAGATCCAGCCCAGCACGGCGAGGCCGGCAATAAACACGATCAACGCCGCTCCAAGTGGGATCGGCTGGTCAAACGGAATGGCCGACCAGTCGAGCTTACCGAGCATCGTTCGCCTCCTCTCGTTCCTGCGGTGTTGGGCTTGCCGAACCGGTGGGCGACGGCGCTGCCTTGGGCCTGATGGCCGGCTCGCCGCCGGACTGGTTCTTGGCCCGACCGGGGCCCGGGGGCAGCGCCTGGCGCACGATGGCATCAAACAAGCCTTGTTGTGCATGACCAAACACGGACGCCGGCACTTCGGAGCCTTGTTGCGCCAGCTTGCGGTAGAGGTCCGCGTTCAAGACGCCGGTATCAGCCTTCAGGCCGGACAGGAACGCGCCATATTCCCGCGCGGGAACCGCATGCACCAGGAAATGCATGTCCGAGAAGCCGTCGCCGCTGAAATGCGCCGACTGCCCATAGTAGGTGCCCACATGGTCTGCCTGCAGGTGCAGCTCCGTCCGCATGCCATTCATGACGTAGATCATGCTGCCGAGCTGGGGTATGAAGAACGCGTTCATGACGCTGGCGGAAGTCAATGTGAAATGCACGGGCACACCAGCCGGGATGACCAGATTGTTGACGGTGGCGACTTGCTGGTCGGGATAGATGAAGAGCCATTTCCAGTCGAGCGCCACGACCTGGACGTTGAGCTGCGGCTTATCGGAGGCTATCGGCGTGCGCGGATCGAGGTGCTGTGATCCGTAGTAGATAAGCCCCCCCAGGAAGAGGATCGTCAAGGTTGGAATACCCCAGACGATCAGCTCTATGCGACCGGAGTAGACAAACTCGGGATCGTAGCGGGCTTGGCTGTTCGAGGCTCGGTATTTCCAGGCGAAAAAAAGCAAAGCAACCAATGTCGGGATCACGATTACCAGCATGATGGCCAGGGAGTTGAGCAGGATCTTGGCGTTGCCGGCCGCGATTGGTCCCTGCGGGTCCAACACCCCTCCCGAACACCCGGTCAAAATCGCCGACATGCCCAACAAGGTGGGGACGGCTCGCGAGATGCGCGCCATGGCGGCTTGGTGGCAATCGCACGTTTCCCAGGCGCGTCCTTCGACCTCGCCCCTGCGCGCCCTGCACAGCGCCATCCCTGCGCTTTGGCGGTTCCCAGCTCTCATTCGAACCAACCCTTCACGGCCTCCCGGCGTGGCCGATGTTGAATCCGCGACACGATCACAGCGCTGCAGCGCCCCCAACATGGGCTTGCCAACGGTCCCGACAAAACCGGCATTTCGTGGCTACGGCCCCGGGAGAGCGTAAGCGGCAACCTGATCACCGACCTGGTGCTTCAGAATGGTGTTGCCGCCGGCAACGAACACGACGTATTCGCGGCCGTGATATTCATACACGGCCGGATTGGCCACGGCGGGCGCCTGGACGATGTCGGACCACAGTTCCTTGCCACTGGCGAGCGAATAGGCGCGTACCTTGGCGTCCATGGAAGCGCCGATGAAGATCAGACCACTTGCCGTCACCGCGGGGCCGCCAATCGTCACGGAGCCGAGGTCTTCGGGCATATAGAAGCCCCACTTTTGCGACGCCCCCATCGGCCGGCGCCACTTGATGTCGCCGGTGGTCATGTCGAGGGCCGCGATTTCTCCAAAGGGCGGCGCCCAGCAGGGCATGCCAAGCCAATTGAGAGCGTTTCGCAGTGACATGCCGTACGGTGCGCCCTCCTGTGGATAGTAGCCCTGCTCATTGCCGGAATTGCCAGCAAGCCGCTCGTATTCGGCGCGGGGATAGAGCTTTATGGATTGGACGACGTGCGAGAAATTGACCACCGCAGTTTGGGGGTTAGGATCGAATGCGACCCCACCCCATTGCACTCCGCCCGCCGAATCCGGGTAAGCCAGCACGCCGTCGCCTTTGAGGGTGGGCGGGCTGTACATGCCACGGTACGAAAGGCTGTCCCATAACCGGCTGCACTCGCCCAGGCCGACGACATCAGCTATTCGCCAGATTGGTGGCTTTCTGGACTGGTCCAGCAGCGGCGCGGGTTTGGTCGGAAATGGCTGGGTGGGGGCGTAGACCTCCCTTTGCACGGCACCGTCTCCGGCAGGCACGGGGCGCTCCTCGATCGGCCAGACGTCTTTTCCGGTGCGCCGGTCGACCACGAACAGAAAGCCCATCTTCGTCGCCTGCATCAGGGCGGGAATCTGTTTGCCCGCAACAGTGATGTCCATGAGCGTGGGCGCCGAATTGATGTCGTAATCCCAGATGTCGTGATGAACCCACTGTCTCGACCAGACGACCTTGCCGGATTCCAGGTCCAGGGCGGTGGTGGACGTTGCAAGCGGTATCGGGTCGGTACGGTTGCCGCCCCAATAGTTCGGCGACGGGCTGGAGACTGGCAGGTACAAAAGCCCAAGTCCTTCGTCCACGGACATTGCCGTCCAGACATTGGCGGTGCCGGTGCGTCTGGCGATCCGCGACGGCAGCGCCGAAAACGACCACTGTCGCGCGCCCGTCTGCGGATCCAGCGAGAACACCGTGCCGGGAGGCGCCTCGGCATAGGCCCAATCCTTGCCGGCCCAGCCGATGATGACATGATTGCCCGCCACGGTCGGCGGCTGCAAGAGCGACAGCGGAAACTTGGCATTGACATCGTTCCACTGGTTCACGTCCAGCACGCCAGCCGAGCCGAATTTCTTGCAGAGCTGTCCGGTATCGGCGTCCAGCGCGAAGAGGTGCGCGTCCATGGTGCCGAGATACACGATCTTCTGACAGCCCTCGCCCGCAATGGGCTTCTTGCTCTCCCAGTAAGCGACGCCTCGGTTCTTGAGAGCCGGCTGTGTCAAGGCTTTCAAGGTGGTTTTGGACTCGAACTTCCACTTGATCGCCCCTGTGCCGGGATCGAGCGCCAGCACCCCGTAGAAGGGGGTCCCGATATAAAGCGTATCATTGGCGAAAATGGGGGTTGCGGACCAGACGGACGCCGGCAATGCGCCTGAGCCATCCGACATATCGCCGGTATGCACCTCCCATACCTTACGCAGCGAGCCGACGTTTCGCACGGTGATCTGGGTGAGCGGCGAATACTTTTGGCCGTTGAGTTGGCCGTGAAAGCTGTTCCAGATCGGTCCAGGCGGGATCAGCGGAATTGGCTTGGGCGCAGGCAGCGGGGCTGTTGCCGCCTCCTTCGGCGATCCTGCATCCACGGCCGAAGGATTGCTGCCCCCGCTCGTCTCTTTCGGCTGTTTAGCGGCATCCGGTATGCCGCCCGGTTGTGACTCGGGTGAATTGTTGTCATTTTGGGCAGAGACGGGATGAAGGCCAAACGCCAGCAACAGAAAGACGGCAAAGCTCAGGGCCGAGCGGAAGACAGCAGTTCTCATGGTTGTGTCCTAAGTCTTGGTCTGGCGGAAACCTAGCGTGATCAACAGTCCGGCCAGCACAACGGCAACGACCGCCACGAGCCACCAAGCGTGGAGAAAGACGGCGGCAGTGAATGTGCCGAGCGCTCCCAGAAGGCCCAAGATCCAGGCCAGGATGAAAACGGGCCCGCTATTTCTGAAGCGCAAGACGAAGCCGTCCAGCGCAAGCGCCAAGCTGGCGATGAGCACGAGCATGGCTCCGGCGGATCCGGTTACCCCGGTCAACGGGGCCGCGAAGTAATAGAAGGCGATCGCGGACGCCAGCACCGCCGCCGTGATGATGACGAGCGGCCCACTAGCGGTGACGTGCGGCAGTTGATGGGTCTTCATGATCATTCCTGCGAGGTCTTGGGATAGCCGCCCGCGGGCGTCTTGCGCCTGCGGCGAGGCAAGTTTGCTAACCTGAAGCCGGACGGTCTGTTCCAACCGCGGCTTCAAGATTTGGTGAGCGGCGGAAGCGCGCGGCTGTGCGTAGGCCTCAGCGCTGGGCGGCCCGCGCCGCACCGAGGGCGGGCACATAGGCGAGCAATTCCGATAGGAAGATTTTTCTGGGTGGCTTCAGTTACCGCCATCGGCATTCGCGTCCGTTGGAAGGCTATCGCAGCCAATTCCTTTACATCAGGCATAGCGCGATCGGTAACGGCGATCGGGTTATCACCGTGGAGACCGGACGCGCCTTCGTTATCCATCGATGTTTCCCTTGGTCGACAGTCCCTGCCTCGGCCTTAGTCGCCCGGGAACCGATCGCGCCTGGATAGTCGGCTGGCGGCCCTGGCACGCAAGGCGCCGAGCACCGCGCGGACGGCATCGATATCTGAACCGCGAGGCGGGATCGATGGCCTGAAAATCAAGCGACCGTTGCGGAACTCGAAGCCCTGTGCGTTCTTGAAGCGCCATTCGGATGCCACCGGTTTCTTACGGAAGGTGATCGCGATGGCTTCGGGCCCCACATCGATCTTGCTGACGCCCAGTTCCGCCGCGACTATGCGCAACCTGGTGAGTTCCAGAAAATCCGCGACTTCGCCGGGAATCTCTCCAAAGCGATCCTCAAGCTCTTCGCCGAATGCGTCGAGGTCCGTCTCCGAAGTCATGTGAGACAGCCTCGCATAAAGGCCGACACGCACCGTGGGCTCGCTGACGTAGCTTGCGGGAAAGGCCCCATTGCCGGGGCCGTTGATGTCGGCAAGCTGCTTGTCGGGATTGGCCCCACCTCCAGCCAGCGAGACAGCCCGCTCCAGAAAATGCTGATAAAGGCCCGCTCCGATCAGCTTCATGTGCCCGGCTTGATCTTCGCCGAAGAGGTCTCCTGCCCCGCGCAGGTCGAGGTCTCTTTGACTGATCGCGAGGCCGGAGCCAAGCCGATCGAGCGCAATCATGGTCGAAAGTCGAGCTCTTGTGCCTTCGGCCAGTTCGACGCCAGGCTCGGTCAGAAGAAAGGCAATGGCCTGCACCGCTCCCCTTCCGACTCGGCCGCGAAGCTGGTGCAACTGTGCCAGACCGAATCTGTCCGCCCGCCAGATCAGGATGGTGTTGGCCCGCGGTACGTCGAGGCCGCTCTCGATGATGTCTGTGCTCAACAGCACGTCGCCGTCACCGTCAGCGAATCCCACCATGATTTCGTCTAGCCGTCTCCCTTTCATTGCGCCATGCGCCGTCTTGACCGCGAGTTCCGGCACCAGTCTGTTTAGCTGCTGGCGAACCGGATCGATGTCTTCGATGCGCGGAACCACTAGGAAGCTCTGTCCGCCCCGGCGAAATTCGCGCAAAAGGGCGGCTCTAGCCGAAGCTGGATCGAAGGGCGCCAGGATCGTGCGGACGGGGCGTCTTTTGGCGGGCGGAGAGTTGAGGACGCTGACCTCCTGGACACCCGACATCGCCGATTGTAGCGTCCGCGGTATCGGGGTGGCGCTCATGCTCAGCGTATGAAGGCGGGGCGCCATGTTCCGCAGCGCCTGCTTCAACTTGACGCCGAACCGGTGCTCCTCGTCGATCACCAGCAGTCCCAGATTGGCGAAGATGACGCTCTTGGCAGCCAGGGCTTGCGTACCCACAACCACGGCGAGCTGGCCGCTCCGCAGCCGCTCCTTGACCGTTCTCGCCTCCGCCACTCCGATCATTCTTGAAAGGTGGGCGACCTCGAGGCCAGTTCCCGCAAATCGGCGGCTGAACGTCTCGTAGTGCTGCCGTGCCAAGACCGTTGTCGGCGCTATTACCGCAACCTGTTTCCCACAGAGGGCTGCGGCGGCGCAGGCACGCAGGGCCACTTCAGTCTTGCCGAAACCGACATCGCCGCAGACAAGCCGGTTCATTGTTCTCCCAGACGACAGGTCGTCGAGCACGTCGTGGATGGCGGCAGCCTGGTCGGGAGTCTCCGTATAGGGAAATTTCGCCGCAAACCGGGCCAGGTCCTGGCGGGAAGGTTTTATGATCTCGGCTGGCTGGCTGGACCTGGCCTTGGCAAGGCCCACCAGGCCCCTGGCTAGCCTGTCGATCTCGCGCAACGCAGCCTTGCGTCGGCTGAGCCACCCGTCGCTGTTCAAGCGATCGAGCGGCACCGCACCGGGCTCCGACCCGTAGCGCCATATAAGCCCAAACTCATCGACCGGAACCAGCAAGGAAGCTCCGCCATCGTATTCCAGCCTGACGACATCCTGTTGTTGCCCGGCCAAGTCGACCTGTTCGACCGCCACGAGCACGGCCAGGCCATGGTCCTCATGGACGACGACATCGCCAATGCGCAACTCGGGTTCGAGCAGGCTGGCCGCGCTGCCGTTTGCCTTCAAGGCAGGACCAAATAGGTCGGTCGCCGTCACCACCGCGACACAGGATTGCTCGTCGACAAACCCGTCGTCGATGACGAATTCAGCCTTGAGAAGAGAGCCGCTTTCGGCCGAACGGATTTGCGGCCAGTCCGCCGCCGCTTCCATGCGCCGGCCAAGCTTCCGATCGAGCAGACGATCCGCTCGGTGCAGTTCAGGGGCCTCTCCCGTGAACACCACGCTGACGCCCGACCTTGTCTGCCTTTCGACGAACTCGGCGAATTGATCCCGGGATCGCGCTTGCTGATAGAATTTGGCAACTCGGGTGGCCGAAACAGTAGCATTTGTTCTGCAGTGTTTTCGAACTACGGCGTCCCATTCCCCACGCGACAGGTAAAACGGTGCCGGCAGGGGCTTTTCTGGCCCGGTAACCTCTCGCCTGGCACGACGTGCGTCTTCGATCAGGTCCAGGAACCGATCGAGCGGCGGGCCCTCGAGACCTTCTGGCAAGGAGACACAGGCGCTGGATGCCAGATCCAATACTGATGGCATACCGACATACAAGGCGACAAGGCGATCTTCCATCGACGTCGCGCGCATGGCCGCCAACTCGGGATGGTTCCCCGCTTCAAAAATCAGTTCGGACGCCGGTCCAACCGTGATCGACTCACGCGGTCGTTCGCTAAGCTGGCTGATCGGGTCGTATGTCCTGAGTTCTCGGATGCGGCTATCCGGACCGAGGACGACGCGAACGGGGTGATCGGCGCCGGCGGGAAAAATATCCATGAGGTCGCCCCGAAAGGCTATCTCTCCCGGTTCATCGACTCTCTCGTCGACACCGTATCCGACCGCCTCGGCTCTCGTTCGGAAATCATCCGGGTCGAACCTTTGTCCGGGCTCCAGGATTGTGAAGCCGCTGGCGATGACTGGTGCGGGGGGCACTCGCTGCAGAGTGGTCTCGATCGACAGAACCACGACGCGCGCACGTTTGGGCTCGCTTGCGATCTCACGGAGCGCGCAAAGCCTCCGCCCCATATTGGCGCGTGTCGGCCACACCCTGTCGTAAGGCAGACAGTCCCATGAGGGCAGGAAGATGATGTCCGCGCTCGGCAGAAACTGATGCAAAGCCCCGGCGATTTCTTCGGCGCTGCGTTCCGAGGCGGTGATATGGACCAGATGTTTGTTCGGACCCTCCTCCAGCGAGTCGGCCAGCGCCGCCGCAATTGCCGCAGAAGGCGGGACGCCCTGTTCTCCCGGACGTTTTCGGTCATTCGACGGATGATCGGCCTCCTCGATAGTTTCCGTCCGCGAAATCGGTCTGTTCACTGAAACCTCACCTTGCACCCAGTGGTGAACGTCAGCGGAGCAACCCTGTTCCTGTGGTGCGCATTGAAGGGGCCAGGCAGTGGAGGCGCGTACGATTGATCGCGTTCCGTCAAACAGATCCTAAGTGGAAGCGCAGAACTGGGACCCCACGCGACGGTAGCCGGCTCGGAAGCCTTCACCGCTATCCGGAACTTTTGGCATGGATAAAAGTTCGGTAGGCAAAATCAGCTAGGTGGCCATTTTGTCTCCCACTTCATCCTCGGATGTACTTGTCCGCAAGCTTCAGACCATCTCGGAGATTCGAGAGGCTGAAATTGCGATTTTGAAAAGCATACCGATCCAGGAGAAGGATTTTTCGGCCAATTACGACCTGGTGCGGGAGGGCGACCATCCCGTTTACTCGTTTGTGGTTCTGGATGGTTTGGTCGGCTCCACCAAATACACCGGCGATGGAAAGCGACAGATCACATCTTTCTTCGTCGCCGGGGACATTCCGGATCTGCACGGGCTGCATCTGTCTGTCATGGATTGCAATTTCTCGACCCTGACGCCAGCCCGAATGGGCTTCATGCGACACGACGTTCTACGCAACCTTTGCGACCAGCACCCTCGCATCGCTACCGCTTTCTGGCGGTCGACGCTGATCGACGCCGCAATATACAGGGAGTGGGTTACCAATGTAGGGAGACGGGAGGCTTATCCCCGCATGGCTCACATTCTGTGCGAACTCATCTTTCGCTTGCGATCGGTCGGACGCATTCAGGATCACGTTGCGGATATTCCCATCACCCAGGCAGCCCTTGGCGATGCATTGGGGTTGTCAACGGTTCACGTCAACCGAACGCTTCAGGAATTACGACGTGAAGGCCTCATCGCCACCACGGGGTCGCGAGTGCATGCAACCGACTGGCCCGGCCTCACCCATGCAGGAGATTTCGACACGACCTACCTGCACCAAAAGAACCCCGCAGCTTAGTTGTGACGGAAGCTCTCGATGGCACGTTTTTTCTTCGACAGCGGCGATCGCGATATAGTCTTGCAGGATGAGATAGGTGTCGAATGCGGTGGCATCGAAGAGATCCGCCGCGTCGGATTCGAGGGCCTTGTCGATCTGACGAGAGATGCATTGAAAAGCGTCGACGGAGAGCAATTATTTGTCGAGGTGCGTGACGAAAATGGCGACAAGATTCTGCGGTTGAGCCTCTCACTTGAGATCAGATTGATGAGATGAATTCAAACCCGATGTCCGCACCGCGCCGCGGTTGCTCAACCGCTACTGTTTGTATGCATGAAAGGGAACCATCAGCGGCCCGCCAAGTTCGAACCCACGGACAAGCTCGGGTTCCAACATGGAAGAAATCGGCAAGCCGCAACAGAAGGCAATAGCCCGTCTTATACGTCAGTGGATTTCGTCGGACGCCAGCCGTCGCCAGCTTCGCCAGTTGCTGGATCTGCCGACTGATGCGGACATGCCCCGCGAGCATCGCTCACGGCTTGACGAACTCGACCGAAAGCTCGACGAGCTTGCCTGCAGGAAGACAAATCCAACTGGCACTCTATCGCGACGTGTACTTTCCAGGACGGTCACGAGGCGGAAGCTCTGAAGACGGAGACTAGTCCTCACCTTCCCAGGGGTTGTCGGGAAAGCTGTTCAAGTTCGTTCTCGTCCGTGATCCCGGCTTGATAATAAGCCAGGATGCGATGCGCGCTGTTCTCGCTCGGTTTCGGTCTCGTTTTTGAGATTGCTGCGTGCAAGGACGCGGCTCAGTACGGCAAGTTCTGTTGGGGTGAAGGCATCTCTATGCATCGCATCTCAACTCCCGCGCCATCCGCTTCGGACGGGGCCGAGGCGGCCTGAAGCTGTTGATACCAGCCTCTGATGCCGGAGAACAAGGATTGTACAACAAGCATTGTCCGGCGCGCGCCCTAACGCTGGACGGCAAAGAATTTCCTCACGTCTTCGTAGAACGAAGCACAAAGCCAAATCGACCGGAGTAAGCCGCTTAGTGAACAGTCAGAGCCAAGGTCCGATCCCGGGGTGTGAGGTTCCAGACCTTGGTGCGCCTTTACAAATTGAGAAAAACCGCGCTGTCCCCACTGATACCTGGCATTGTCGAGTTGGACCTCCATAATGCCGAGCGACCTCCACCCCGAACCGGATGTCGGTGAGCACGGCCTCGAACCTCTTGGGATTAGGCCGAATGCAGCCAGCGCCTCGGCCGCTTTTTCGCTGTCGACCTGGAAGCCAGGTTCTCCAAAGCTGACCCGAGGTCGAGCAGGATCATCGTCCCATCTTCGACGATCAGAACAGCGCCATCGCTCATCGGGATTTCCCCAAGTCGCACGACCACGACTTCGGCGTCAACTTGGTTCCATCTGACACGCATCGGTCTTTTGTTAGCTGAATTCGAAGCCTTACCCGCCGCAGGTTCGCGACGGAGCCACGAAAGCCCGCCTCGGGCAAGGCCGAGGCGGGCTGAAGCTGCTTTGTCAGCCTCAAGGCCCAGACAATGATGGAGGATTGCAGGCCTGCAACCGAACCTTGAACTGCAGCGAATGTTCCTCGCGGTGAGCTCTCGTTGGATCAGTCTCTGCGGCGCCCCACCCGACCCGGGCATTGTCGTTTTCGCTCAAGGTTCCTCCTGATCTCCGGAAGCTTGCTGGATTTGCGTCATCACCTGCCGGGGATCGACATTCTCGGCCAGTTGCGGCAGCTCCTCGTCGGCGGGTGTCGAAACCTTAAGACGCTCCGTCAACGCAGCCACCATTTCGATGAGCCGGGTGGTTTCATGCTCGTTGAGAAGGCTGATCTGCAGGTCCAGCTCCGCTCGGCGTTCGCTGTGTTCAGACATTCTGTTCTGATTGATGAGCACGAAAGTGGACAGGAAGATTGCCTCGACCGAGGCGGCCATGGCCAGGATTACGAAAGTCGGATCCCAAGCTGGGACGGCGGGAATCGCGCCAAGGTTCGCTACAATCCAGACGACAAGAATTGCAAGGTGCAAATAGACAAAGGTCATGCTTCCCGCGAAGCGCGAAATGGCGCCTGCAATTCGCACCTGAACGTCTTCGTGCTCCTCCTGTTGTCGCCTGTCGTCGACCAGCGCCTGTATGTTCTGGTGAAGCACCGACTGCATGTCGGCTGGAGGTTGGTCGGTCATGTCAAAGTCCGGCTGCAGGCCGTCAATCTCCATCACACACCCGTCCGCCCGGCCGGCAAGCGCCCGTTTGGCGCGAACGTGATTGATCCGGCAAGTGCCGCCAATGCGGCAAGAAGCAGCACGGTCGAGAGCTTCGGTCCATCTCCGTCGAACGCCATGTCAGTGCCTGCGAGGAACTGTCTTGCTCGGTGCCCGCCGTGCCCAACCTTCGGGATGACAGCTTGTTCCCCAGACAAAGACAATGCTTGATACCGCTCAAACGGCAGGGAGGGTAAGCTCTCTATGGACATGTGACGCAGCGATCGCAGCCTGTCCAAAGGCGACGGCTATCTGGTTCAGCGCTTTTACAACATCACCGATGGCGTACATGCCGTCGACGGAAGTCCGCTGGTGCTCATCGACGGTGACGTAGCCCTCCTCGCGACATCTCGCGCCGACAGCAAGGGCGAGTTGGGAGCGCACCTTGCACCCCAATGCCGCGAAAACTGCATCGAAGCGGCATATCGCTCCACCTTTCAAAATCGCCGCACAACCGTCAGCAGCCGGGCTGTACCTGTCGAGAGTGTGATGGATGGCTATTCCTCTTTCGCCGGCCGCACGACGCGTGCTGGTTGAAAAGTCCGATGCGTGGGTCGCCAGCATCGCGACATGTGGTGTGAATCGACTGAGGAAAATGGCCTCTTGCAAGGCACTGTCACCATGCCTTCAGCCGCCACGGACGGGCTGCAGGCAATGAATGAGGATCTGAGGCCGCGCAACACGGGATTGCCGAACTCGCCAACGGAGAGCGCCATTTATGAACAGGTCGCCTTAAAGCTTCTGATGACCCGAGTCGCGACCTTGAACGTGAACGGCGTCAACGGTCGATTGCCGGTTCTGCTCAAATGGCTGAGCGAAACGCACTACGACATCGTTTGTCTTCAGGAATTAAAGACATCGGACGAAAGATTTCCAGCCGATGCCATCAGGAACGGCGAGCTCGACTCGCCCCGGTGACTTAAGAAATCCGGGCTCGAGCCGGACCTCATGACGTACGTTCGTCGCTCCTTTGGACCGTTCCGATTCCCCTGAAGCGGCGACCAGATCGAAATCCAGGTGTGACAACGAGATAAGTCGCCTCGTCGTAGATTTTCGTCACCCAACTGGTCGGGCCCGCGCCATCTACATCTCCGCAAGCATGGCTTCCTGGCTGAACGCTTCGCCTCTCTGGGGGCCAGACCGTGCGCACCTGACCGTCGGAAGTCAGGCTGCGTTGCTGCCTTCCATTTTCCAGTCGCCCTGACAACGCGCGCGCACGGCAATCATCAGCATGGCCGAATCCGTCATGCCATTCTGGAAAAGCCTGATCAGTTCTCTCGCGATGGAATGGGCCGCCGAGGCGTCCGGCAGAATGGCAAACTCCTGGCACATCGTGTCGAAGACCGCACGGAGCGTATCCAGGTCGTTCGGGTAGAGGGTGTCCGTGCGAATTGTGCGGTCAAGCATCAAACATCTCCAAACGAGCGAGAGCGCGTGATCTCCCAAGCAGCGGGGCCCGTTACATGCCGCTGACCTCACACTTATGCGACACAGCGCACAATGTGTCGCTAACCTTTGATGTACCGCGCGAAGTTTGCGCACAAAGGATTCAGGCTCTCGCTCATCCCCTGCCGCGCCCAACCACACGGAGCGGTTTTCCGGGTCCAAGAGCCCACCAAGCACAACGAGACGAGTTGAGGAAGGCGTCGCTTGTAGACACAAAAACGCCGGCGGGCCACCTTCTGGAGCGACCTGTCGAAAACAGATTCGACGAGGCCGCCATCGGCAAACAAAGCGGCCGTGATCTCTGATGTTTTCAGAGAATTCCCGTGGTGAGGACTACGACGATTCCGATTGCTGCTACGGCCATGATCAGGATCATTGCAGCCTCGAAGCTTCTTCCGGCTCGGCCAATGTAGGCTATCATTTCGCGCTCCCGATGCGCCCCACCTCTTCCCCATCTTCCTGAAGAAACACCCAAGGCCTGCTAAAGCCGAATTACCTATGTTAACGATGTGTAAAGAATCCTTGGCGCCTCTTCTAGGGCTCGCTCGCTACACTTGCGAGCAGCGGGCGAGTCCTATCCGCGCAGGAAGGGACATGGCTGCGCAGATCTCGTGGCCCCGTCAAACAAGGGCTATGCCGACCGCCAGGAAAGTAATCGCCATCGCGAATACGGGTGCCAGCAACCAGCGTGCCTGGCCAATACTTTTTTCCATGAGCTTCCTCCCCAATTGCGACTGTCAACGCCCCCAGTCATATGGCGGTTCCCCGGTTTTGCTGAACGCAGACCTTTGCAGCATCATTCCAAGCCCAAAGTCCGGGATGGAATCAGGCCTAAAGTGTGGGCTTGGAACGTTTCGGATTCGCACACGTTCGACCCAGGGCGATTGTGCCCAAGCTCACAGGAAGGCTTTCACATGAGAATGCATTTCACCGCTGCCGCCGCCTCGTTTCTGCTCCTTGCCGGTGTCGGCGTGGCTGCAGCCCAGGACGTCGTTATCGCCCCTGAACAGGACACGGTCATTCAGGAGTACGTGCACAAGCAGCCCCTCGCTTCCGTGGAAGTCCCCGGCGTCGAACTCAACATTGGCGCCGCGCTTCCCGACACCGTCGAGCTTCGCGAGGTTCCCAACGTCAAGTATCGCTATGTCGTGGTCCACAACCGGACAGTCCTCGTGGAGCCGAGCACCCGGAAGATCATCAAGATCTATAACTAATGAAAGTTCTGGTAGGCCCGTCGCTGAATGAGGCGACGGGCTGTGCCCGATTCAGAAATGATGATCGTCATATCGAACCGGTCAACGTCGCATACCGTGCAAAACAGGTGACCGACCTCTAAGTCGGGTTGCAAGAAGCGCAGATGTAGAGGAGAAATTAAAACTTCAAAAGCTCGCCGCAATTGAAGGTGCGTTTGGCCGAGGTTCCAGGATGATCAAAGCGGCGGCCCGACATGCCTCGTCGGTCGACCCCGCCGAGACGTGATAGCCGTCATGTACTCCAGCAATGTTGCAACTAGGTCAGCCGCTACTCAGTTCTGTTGGTCGAGCTCTTGAAAACCATTCCGGACGGCCTCGACCAGCACCATTATCGAGTAGGGCTTTTGCACCCAGCCAAGCGGCCTTGCCGCTTCGGCTCGGAGCTTCACTTCATGGTCGCCATGCGCCGTTGTGAATATGCTTCGTATGCCGTGGTCCCGATAGAGTTCCAGTGCGGCATCAATTCCGTCCCGCTTTCCCAGCAAGCGGATATCCATGAGAACAAGGGCAGGCCTTGTCGACAGCGCGATGCTGACAGCTTGGTCGGCGCTAACCGCCGTTCCTGCCAGCGAGAACCCCGCCGCGGTCAGTCCGGCTTCCGCGTCGAGCGCAATCAGGTAATCGTCTTCGACGATCAATATCGACCTACCGGCCATGCGCGTTGCCGGGCCGGCGCCCATGTCGTCTCGCGAGAAAGCCAGCCGGGGTTTGAATGCTCGGTCGAACTCTCCGGCGGAGCTAACTTCGGTCATCACGGTTTCCGTTCTCAACGCCGATCTCCAACGGGGTTTGAGAGAAAAGTCACCGTGCATCGACATGGGTCTCGATGAACCTCGAAATTTCCGCCGATCTGCCGCGCGAGGCCCTCGACCAGCCGCAGTCCCGAGGACGTCCCGCGTACAGAGTTCAGGTCGAAACCGGAGCCTTCATCCTCGACCACCAGCGAATTGCCCTCCCCGTTCTTTCTGATGCTGACGTGGACGGTCCCGCCGACGCTGCCGTTCAGGCCATATTTCACCGCATTCGTCAAAAGCTCGTTGACGATGAGGGCCAGCGGCATCGCCACGTCGTTTGGCAGTTGAATACTGTCAGCTTCACAAACCAGCCGTACATTCTGTGGAAACATTTGCTTGGCAGTCTCACAAACCGCCCCGAGGAAGGGCTGCGCGCTGAAGTTCCCCACGTCGGCGGTATCGTAAAGAACGCGCTGTGCCGCCGCCATCGCAGCGACCCGTTTGCTTGCCTCGTCTAGGGTGTCGCGCGCTTCCGGGCTTCGGCTCGTCCTCGCCGCCACGGAAAGCAAGGACTTCAGCATCATCATGTTGTTCTTGACGCGATGGTTGAGCTCGTCGAGCAAGATCCGCTGCTGGGTCTCGGCCTGCTTTCGTTCGCTGACATCGACCAGCATGTTGATGCCGCCAATGACGTTCCCATCCGCGTCCCGCATCGGTGTCGGAAAGGGGATGAACGGGATCCTGGTTCCGTCCGGCCGCTCGGCAACCGCTTCGTATCCGCGGACCGGCTTACCTTCTCTCAACGAGATCGCCATCGGGCATTGATCGTGGGGAAGCGGCGTGCCGTCGGGCCAGAAGAGCTTCCAGCTCACGCACCATTCGTCACTGCCGATTACCGGGGTGCGCCCGGCAAGTGCAACCGCGGCTTCGTTGAAATAGGTGATCTTGCCATCGCGATCGGTGGTGTAGATCGCGGCAGGAATGGCGGCGAGCAGATCCTGAAGGTGACGCTGGCTGTCGCGTACCTTGGCTTCGGCTATTTTTTGATCGGTTATGTCGCGCGCGATCTTGGAAGCACCGACGACACGGCCGTTTGCGTCTCGCACCGGCGATATTGTGAGGGAAATATCCACCAGTGTCCCATCCTTGCGGCGGCGCACCGTTTCGAAGTGGTCGACGAGTTCACCCCTGCGGATGCGGCCCAAGATCAGCGGTTCCTCGTCCAACCGGTCACCCGGGATGATAATGGTGATGGGCTTGCCGATCACTTCCGCGGCCGAATAGCCGAACAGGCGTTCGGCGCCTCGGTTCCAGGTCGAAATGATGCCGTTGAGATCTTTGCTGACGATCGCATCATGGGATGACTCCACGATCGCTGCCAATTGTTGGGCGGCATTCTGTGCCTTCAGGCGCTCGATTCCAAAACCGAGTTGGCGAGCGACTGTGCGGGCGACCTCGACCTGGTCGGCGGAGCAATCCCATGGCTGGTCGAAGTAGGCCATGAACTTGCCAAGCAGTCGCCCTCCCTCCGTTATCGGAACGAAGCAAACCGCGCCGATGCCCTCGGCTCGGATTGTCCGCTTCAGTTCTTCCGGAAGCTCGGCTTTTTCCGTATCGCCCAGGCAAATCGGCTGAGGATCAGCGCAATCCGCCGGCCAGGGCGAGTGACCTTCTACCGCGGCGCGATAAGCGTCCGAGAGGCCTCGCCAAGCGACAAACTTCATGACCCCATCGTTCAACAACAGGATCGAAGCGCGCTGACAACCCAGCGCACGCTGGATTGCGTCGAGCGCAGGCTCATGGACGTCAGCCGGTGTGCGGGCATGCTGCAGCCTTTCGGTGAATCGATGCAGCGCAGCCTGCTCCTCCGCCCTTCGGGCAAGTGTGGCTTCTATCGCCTTGCGCTCGCTGATGTCATGCTGCACGCGCACCGCATAACGAAACCGCCCCTTGGCGTCGAAGACGCTGGAGGACGTCACGAGCGCCCAGAACAGCGACCCATCGTTGCGAACGAATCGCTTCTCCATCGTGTAGCTTTTTATCTCTCCAGCAACTTGTTGCCGGTACTGCTCGCGGTCGGATTTCACATCAGCCAGGAAGGTCCGATCAAAAATCGACCGTCCAACCAGATCCTCCGGCGCGCA
This sequence comes from Mesorhizobium sp. ES1-3, assembly GCF_020164795.1. Taxonomy (NCBI): domain Bacteria; kingdom Pseudomonadati; phylum Pseudomonadota; class Alphaproteobacteria; order Hyphomicrobiales; family Phyllobacteriaceae; genus Mesorhizobium; species Mesorhizobium sp. ES1-3. Next base: position 37,425 of record NZ_JAIUGW010000026.1, on the reverse strand, counting down.
GCCCAACAGGTCGCACAAGTGGGCATTCACCCGAAGCAGCCGGCCTTCGGCATCCGCCTCTACAATGCCCGTCCCAGCGCTTTGATAGGTGACAGCGAGCCTCTGCTCGTGTTCTCGTAGCAACTCTTCCGCGTTGACCTTTTCGGTGACGTCAAAGCTAGTGCAGCGCGTGCTGAGGAACCGCCCGCCAACCGCACGCACGTTGGATGTGATCTCCACCCAACGCACGGAACCATCCTTGGCCCGCAGCCTGGCGCGGTAATTTTGAAGGTCTTCGCGCCGCGACAGGCGGCTCAAAATTTCGTCGATCGCGGCAGGATCAGCATGAAAGTCACGAATGCTGCGGCCGACATATTCGTCAGCCGTGTAGCCGAGCATGTCCAGTTCGGCGCGGTTGGCGCGAAGAATGGTTCCGTCATTCGCAACCAGGTGGAGAGGGACTGCCGCATTCTCGAAGAAATCCTCGAACTCGCTGGTTACGACAAAATCGGAGGCCTGCCGTTCGCGGCTCTTCTCGTCGGCGAACCCCTTCACAAAGGCTCCGGCACCCAAAACCCTTTGTTCCATATAGATCTCGAACCCCTTTAACCTCCTTAAATTCACGAGCCGAAAAAACGTTCCGAATTAATACCGAGAGTGTTGGCCAGTCATCGGCATCGACGATCTGGCCTGCATTCGGTGTTCGCGACCGGCTGCTGGAAGGCGACATCGTGGCGAAGTTCCTGGCGGCCGTCCTGGCGCAACCCAAGGTGAAGAAGCTTCTGTCCACGGATCACTTCTCGGTCGACGGCACGCTGATCGTGGGCATCGATGAAGAGCGTGAAGCTTCCATGGCCAGAAGCGATCTAACAAGAGGCAGGCATCGACCACCGATCCGGATGCGAGGCTCTATCGCAAGGGGCGGGGCAAGGAGGCGAAGCTCTGCCTCATGGGGCGTGGGCTGATGGAGAACCGCCATGGCCTGCTGGTCGATGCTTGCCTGACGCAAGCCGACGGGCATGCCGAACGGGTGGCGGCGCTGCACATGGTCGAACCCTATGGTCGGCCGCTGGCGGATCGTCGAGGCCGATCTTTGGGATCGCGATCATCCCGACCTTGTCGATCCCGCCACTATCACCGTCGAAGCGGGCAACCACGGTGAGATCGCCTTTCGCCCTGCAAGCTGGCGTCGATCTCAGCTATGGCCCCAATATGGTATTCTTCACATGGGCCGGCTTCGACAAATGGACGAGGTCACTGGCGAGGCTCTTGCTGAATTGCTTGACGACGGCTCGATCGAGATCACATTCGCCTACCACAATGGCGACGAGGCGATCCTCAAAGCCAAACGAGATATTTCTTCAACAGCCCGCTAGGCCGGCCATCCGCTCCTGGTAGGCCGGCTGCAGGGTTTGCGCAGATATGCTCACGCTCGCCATGCCGTCGTCCAGCACCTTCAAGATTGTCACGGTGAGTGTCACTTCATCGCCGATCTTTACTGCCATGGCGGCTGTCCATTTCGAACTTCGTCGTCCCACTCGGCTTAACATTCAATTTTGCTAAAATGCTCCGGAACCGATTGCCGCCTTGCGGCTTGAGTCGCGGTTCCCGGAGTCGCTGATGCATGAGTAACGCCGCAGACCGGCTTTCATTTATCGAGTTTCAATCGCCCACGCTAGTCGAGAGGGCGCCTGAGGGCTGCGACTGGCTTCACGAGATCAAATATGATGGCTACCGGACACAGCTAATAGTCGAAGGCCATTCGGCACGCGCCTTCACGCGCCGCGGTCACGACTGGTCGCATCGCTACAAGGGTATCGTCCAGGCGGCAGCGAACCTGCCGGTTAAAGGGGCAATCATTGACGGGGAAGCTGTCGTCCTCGGCGAAACCGGGTTGCCCGACTACCAAGCCCTGGAGCGGGAATTGGGCAATCCAAACTCGCCGAAGATCATCTTCTATGCGTTCGACCTGCTGCACCTCAACGGGCGCGATCTTCGGCAGCAGCCACTGACGAAGCGGAAGGCCGCGCTAGAGCAGCTGCTGAAAGACGCGGCGCCGACACTGACCTTTGCCGAGCATCTGGAGGTGAGCGGCAATGACGTGTTTGAACATGCATGCCGGATGGGCTTGGAGGGGATCGTGTCCAAGCGAGCGGACGCCCCGTATCGCTCAGGTGTCCAGGCGAGCTGGCTCAAGGTGAAATGCATCAAGAGCGACACTTTTCCGATTGTGGCTTTCGTCGAGAAACTCGGCGCCCAGCCCCGCCGTATCGCATCGTTGTACATCGGCCGGCGCGAGGGCGACCGGTTGCTTTATGCCGGCAAGGCCCAGAGTGGATATACGCTGGAGGCGGCGCGGCGTGTCCGTGAGCGGCTTGACCCGCTGATCATCGAAAGGTCGCCGTTATCGATAGCCGTCGACAAGCCGAAAGCGACCTGGGTGAAGCCGGACATTCTGGCCGAGGTGCAGTTCAGCGGCGCCACCGATCGTGGGATCCTGCGCGAGGCAGTGTTCAAGGGCCTGCGCGAAGACCTCGTGTCGATCCCGGCAAGGCCGCCCGCTCCATCAAAGAGACGAGAGGCGGACCGGGACCATGGGGTTCCTCGCGAGAACATCCTGCAGCTGCTCCCCGATGCGGTTTGCCCCTCGAAGGAACAGCTTGTGCGGCCGCAGAATCATCAGGACACCGAGCCCGGCCGGCGCGCCCGGAGATGGAGCACACTCGCAACGTGCTGCCCGCGAAAGCAGCACCGCACGACTGCTGGCTGACGCGCGACGAGGCAGCAGGCCGCCGGTTCAATTAGCGTGCCCTTAATAAATTCCAGAGAATTTTAACGGATCGTTGACCGCGCTGTCTCAGAATAGGACAGCGCGGTCAGATCCCAACCGGGACTGCGCAGGCGGCTCCGGCAACCCAGCCCCCGCCAAACTGTCGGAGCCGCTACCTACCTACTTTGTACCAGCAATGGTTGAACTAACGGTTACCGCACGTGCTTTCAAGTGCATTCCCGAGACACTTAAACTTTGAGAGGAAACCGGGGATTCACCTTCTCAAGCCCCCGCTCGATCCGGTAGACGGCAACGGCTGCCAGCGGCCCGGCCGTTCGATAAGTTCGTGATCGCGCATGCTGCGGATTTTGCATAAGCCGGGACTTATGGGAAGGCCTCGGGTAAACTGCTATCGCCGTGCCGCATCGCCTCCGCGATCACTCCGAAGACGCTGCCGACTTCCTCATAGATCTCGCTTACCGCGATGCCCTCTCGGTCCGCAGCTTCCATCACGGACTAGTCATTTATCGCGGCCGGGTCGTCGGTCACCGCATCAGGCAGATGCTCTGCGATCCACCGGTCGAGGAAATTGGCGCCGCGTGTGCTCATTTTTCCATAAGCAGCCGGCCCATATTAGGTTCCGCTTATCTTGACTCCGCAGCGAGCCGCTCCAGACTCAAGCCATGGCGAAGGGCATCAACATCGGCGATGAGGTCGCAATCACCGCGACCGTTCGGCGGCGGGTGACAGAGGATCGCGTGAGCGTTTCCATCCCCTCCTATGGTCAGCCCCATTCCATTATCGATCAGTCAACGAACGTGCGGAAAGGCCAGCACATAGAGCTGATCGGCAACGTTACCCACCTACTCGACAAAAACCGCGTGACGGTGAACCTGGGCGTTCCCGTCACTGTCGATGCCGCTGTCGTCAGGCTGGTGAGCGCATACAGGCTGCCGACGAGAAAGAAGCCGCTGGTGGACAAGCCGACATGAGGGGCGGCAATCCTTGGGGCCTCGCTAGTTCTCCGAATGGCTGAAGACGACAGACCCGTTGTCCCTGCGCACCTCAACGCATATGACCCCGTCGTCACCTCTTCGAGTTTGGAACATTGCGATTGCATGATCCTTAGCCACCTTCTCAGCGTCAAAGGTCAGCTCGTCGATGATGCCTTTTCGTCCATACCAGATGACGGTGAATGCCATTGAAGGTCCCATGCTTCCCGCGAAGCATATAGGAGTTCAGGCCGGATCGCGATTGGTTCCGGGAACTTTTACCAAGGCGGGATGTTGCTGGCCCCATGACGAAGCTTTCAGACCTTGGACCGCCCATCAAGGGCAAGCCGCACGAGCCCTCCGACGAGGGCGATCACTTCTATAAGTGCAAGATCTGCGGACAGCCGGTCGACATGTTTCCCGGCAGGGCTATCCAGCAGATTTCTAGCTGACGCCGCTTATCGCGACAGAGGTTTGTACGCTTTCGGACACCGAATTACGAGTCAGGCCGCCCATCGGAACCACAGGCCGATCCACGGCTTTTACGGGGATCTGAGGTAAAGCAAATGGCTCGACGAGCAGTGCGCAACATGATGAAGGTCCACGCCGAGTCGGACCGGGCCTCAAGGGAGATTCAAGCGGAGGAGCGGGCCTAGCGCGAGGCTAAGACTGCCCGTTTGAAGGCACAAAGAGAAGCTCAGGAAACGGAAACGAAGCCGGCAACAAAAAGCCCGCCGGCCGGAGCCAGCGGGCAGCTGACAGAAGTGGAGGGCCGCCCGGAGTAGGCGGCTGGCTCCCGAACCTTTGTCGGTGATACATGTTCCAGCTCGCAATAAAAACCCCGCCCCGAGCGAAGCCGAAGTTCGCCGGGCCGCGGCCGCTGCACGCCTGCTGTGTGCGCACTAGGGCGTCGAAGATGGTGCGGTAGAGGCTGTCGACCTCTTCGTCGATCTCCTCCCGCTTGATACCGACTTGGCATCGGCGATGAGCTTGTGCGTCAACTCGTCGACCGAGATGACATCCGCGTTTGTGGTCTCAGGGACGTTGTTCGCGATCCATCGGTCGAGGAAGTTCATGCCACGCGTGCTCATTTCGACACAAGTCGCTTGGGGATATTAGGTTCCGCTCATACTGAAGCGCCGGACGAGCGAGCCGGAACCAAAGCGCAATATGTCGATTTCCTAATGGAAGGGAACGCAACGGACGAAAACAATGGCTGAAATTTTGGAGCTGGAGCTTGCCAAGGCCAGGCTGAGTGTAAACCAAGCTGAATCCGAACTCACTCGTCTCGAACGGATGCTGGACAAGCGATATGGCGTGAGCATCGACATTGCCCTCTGTGACACCATACGAAACGCGCAAAGACGGGTCGCTGAAGCCAGAGAGCAGCTGATGAAGGTCAAGGCTGGTGCCTAAGCTCGCCGCCGGCTCATGCCGTCCGAGAAACGTAAGCGAAGGTTCGCTTTTCGCCCTTGGTCTCCGCGACACGCAGCAGTGTTCCTCCTGGCGCCATAATGTGACAGACTTGCCGATGTATGCCTGGGCCGCCTTGATGGAAGCTGCGCCATGAGCATGCGCCAAGACACGACCGATTCCCCGGCCATGATCTCAACCCGATATTGTGGCATGTTGCGCCACCCAGCTATTGCTATACCGCGATTCGATCAGCTTTAGCTAAAATAGCTCCGGGAACTTTTACCATCTCAGCATGTTGCTGGCCCAATGACAAAGCTTTCAGACCTTGGCCCGCCGATCCCCGGCAAGCCGCACGACGGCGAGCCCGCCGACGAGGGCGAACATTTCTATAAGTGCGAGATCTGCGGACAGCCGGTCGACATGCGCGATCTGCGTCAGGTGATGTGGCACGAGCAGCCGAGCCATGAGCGGCTGGATCCGCAAGATGGCGCAACGATCCTTTTATTCCCAGGGCTGCGGAAATAGCTCCCCTGTGCAGCACCCATAAACCCGCAAGGCGACACGGAAGAAGCCGCTGGTGGACAAGCCGACATGAGTGGCGCGGGACGAATTTGCTTCCGTCAAGAGCAGCATCCGCAGTTCATCATCACGCCCGTTTGACGCCCATTCGTCGGGCGCTACATTGCCACGCGGCGGACCTATCGGACGCCAGCGGCCGGCGCTCATTCTAGACCCTGAAGTCCCCCCGCCCACTGAGCGCCGGCCGACCTTTTTCGATCAGCTCCCGCGATAGGCGCGGTATCCTGTCCCAGTCCGCGGCCGGCGGGTCTGCTCGGGCGAAAACCGACATTTGAATCCTTCTGAGCACTGCATTAGATTCGGCTTGTTAAATTGTAGCTATTGGGAGGTAGCTATGATCGAAAGCCGTACAGACATCGCGCGGGCGGTGCTTGACGCCAGTTTGCTATTGCAGCACCACTCCAGGGCCTACATTACCTCAATTCAGGGTGACATAGCCCGAACCCGGCGTGCAATCGCAGCGTCGCAGGAGCTTCTGAAGCGGTTTCGCCGGCGCAAGATGGACGAGGCGCTCAGAGATGAGCGGCACCGCGTGTCCGCGTTCCATGCAGACATTGTCCGGTCTGTATTTCGAAATTTGGTCTCGGAAACTGACGTACCTAGGTGTCAATGGCGCAACCTGGCTAGGAGCCTCATCTTCGAGCTCACGGGGTGCGAGCGCCCTGATGCTGCCTTGGTGGATTGGATCATCAGGAAGTAAGGCGCCGACCACCCGCGACGCCCGTGGGCCCGCCTCACTGGCGGCGAAGCGGGCCCGGCCAGGTCTTGGGGGACCTGACCGGCAGCAGGGGAGCTGCCGCCTTTCGAACCTGCCGAGAAATGCCAAGTTCCCACATAAGCGCACAAAAAGCCCGCCAGGTCCGCTCATGTCCGGTATCGGTCGTGAGGGATCAGCCTGGTCATGGCAGGACGAACTTTGTTAGCCCGGAATGTTCCCCGCTCCGTGGGCCCGCCTCGGGGTGGCGGGGAAGCGGGCCCGGCCAGGAGGGAGCCGGACCAGCAGCACGGAGGCTGCCGTCATTCGAACCTGCCGAGAAATACAAGTTCCCACGTTGCGCAAAAAAGCCCGCCGGCCGGAGCCAGCACACCAGCATGAGGCCCGCGCCCCACCCAACAAAGGCGCGCGGGCCGGCCAGCGTCGCGAAAAGACCCGGACGCGCCGCCGCCTTCGCCCGAACTTGCGACTAGTCGAGCTGTTCCCGACCCGAACACTAACAAGCCCGCCGGCCGGAGCCAGCGGGCAGCTGACAGAAGTGGAGAGACGCCAGAGAAGGCGGCCCGCTCCCGAACATTTGTCTGTGCCACGTGTTCCAGCTAGCAATAAAAAACCCGCCACTGAGGGGACGGTCGCGGGTTTTGGTTGAAAGCTGATCAACAGCTCTCTTGCGCCTCTAACTGAGGGAAGGTGTTAGGGGCGCCAGGGGATGAACTAGGGCCAACAGAAAGTGTTCCAGACGGAAACAAAAAAGCCCGCCGCCGGAGCCAGCGGGCAGCTGAAAGGATGGAGGACCGCCCGGACAAGGCGGCCCGCTCCCGAACCTTGGTCTCTGACACATGTTCCAGCCGCCCGGCAAAAAGCCCGCCAGCTTCCGGCAGCACCTTTCGAAAAGACGGGAGAAGCTTAATGGTCAAGATCTTTCGCCTGTCGCAGAGACCGGGCCTCTCTGATGATCGACGCACGATTTAGCCCGACAAACGAAACAATCTCGCGGATTTGGCTTTCGGTGCAGCCAGTTTCGCGCGCCAGTGCTTCCACCTCGCGGGGGCTCAACTGCGGCTGTTTCGGTTGGTTTTCCATGATGGCCCCACCCTTGGAGAGGCAACTTCCAAGATGCTGCCCGGTCCCGTCATTGCCGGCCGCCCCATTCACGGCAGCGGCGGGCGTCCCTAAAGGTGCCCGGGGCGGAGGCCTAGGTTGAGGGGCTAAGCCGCGAGGCGGACAAAGAGCCCGCCTTCATTGGTCATTGGCCGCACAGGCTGGGCTCATTCCCCCATCTTCTTCGCCATTGCGCAGAAGTCCGCATGCGCCTTGTTAAGCGTGGTATCACCGCAGTCTTTCAGCACCGCCTTCTTTTCATCGGGTTTCATGGACATCCAAGCAGTCTTGAAATCCGCTTCCGACCGCAACGTTTTCATGCCTGCATCGGTGAAGAACGGCGACATCTTGGCCGGGTCGTCGAGGGCGGATGTGTTGCTAGCCGCGAGTGCTGAGCCAGTTGTCATTGCAAGCGCCAGCGCGCCCATTGTGAGCATCTTGATGTTCATTTTAATCCTCCGTTCAGGTCGTTAAACCTGACCATAACGAGGAACGTGCATCTCCCAACGCGGTTCCAACGCACCACGTCGGCAACGTACGTGTAGCGGGTATCTCGGCTTGGGGGGCATGCGCGGCGAGATCACCTTGGGCTGACTCGGCAGCGACGCGGCTACGACCGCGCTGCCATCGCGCGACATGAAAGCGTCGGACGGCAGAACTGTCGGGATGTCGATTGGAACCGCGCGTCCCGAAGTCGGATCCATATAAGCGACCCTCGCTAGAAATACCTGCACCACCACTGGGCAACCCGAAGTTCGACATCGCGCCGCGCAGAGCACCCCAATGGTCGGCGTCACGGGGCACGGTCGGGTCCTACGCAACGTCCGCCGATTGCGCGCGTTCTTCTGACTGGAGAACGATGGCCGATCTCACTACCAGCCTTGGAGGGTGACTAGCATGTCCAAATTCAAAGATGCCCTTGAACGCGGCAAGGCAGCTCACCATCGGCAAGCGGGGCGTGCGGATGTGGTCGCGCCAACGGCCGATTTCGGCGCGGAAGCCAGGGCTTGGCTAAACAACGTCGTGCTTGCATCGTTAGAGGCGGCCAAGGCTGAGGTGGCGAGAGATGTGACCATCGACATCGACTCCAAACCGCGCCGGGAAGTCAAAGCGTTAGCGCCCTCTGTTCGGTTTCAAATCTACACGACGGGAGGATTGGGGAAGGCTGGCAGGACAACGTTCACGATCAGCGTTGCGATTAGTGGGGAGGTGTCAGTTTCCGCACCCGGCATGGTGGCGGAGGTGGTGGGAAACATAGGGGAAAGATCTGGCGAAAGGTTCCACAACTGGCTCGCGAAATTGATCGAGGACACCGCCAAGGGCACTTAGCAAGATCCTGTTGACCGTGGGTTGCGCGGCGGGTCACGGTGATGTCGCCGAAGACCCCCCAGCCATCAGTCACCGCTTCGATTGGCGCGTAGCTCTTGATGGTTCATGACCGAATCGATTCCAACAGGATCGATCGAACTGACACACAACCTTTTGGCTATCATCCTTGAAACCGGGCGTCCTCGCGTGACCCCTGGAATGCAAATGCTGGAATATCGAGGCGCTCATCAGCGCGAAGCGTGGCCCGCTTGAGATCCGTGATCGCGCCGGATTGGTCGCTGTGTCGAACGGCGCTTATGGCGAGGAAGAGCAGCGTCCTTTCCGTCAACTACTCGCCGCCTCCCCGGAACCCGGGGCCGTGAGCCGGGGCAGCTAAAGCCCGCCCATTCCACACAAACTTCAGCCGGAAGTGCCAGGTTCCCGTGGGCCCGCCTCACTGGCAGGGGAAGCGGGCCCGGCCAGGCGGTGTTGGGACACCCTGACCAGCAGCGCTTGTAGCTGCCCCTTTCGAACCCCGACAAATATCAGGTTCCCACATAATGCACAAAAAGCCCGCCGGCCGGAGCCAGCGGGCAGTCACACGAGGGAAGGCACCGCAACGGGAAAGAGCGGGCCGACTCCCGAACCTTGGTCTCCCACACATGTTCCAGTAGCCGGCAAAGAAGGCGACCACCTTTCGGGAGCGGGCAAGTTCTGAAGTGTGCTGGGTTCAACCTGTAGGTCAACGAGGGCCATGGTTGCGGAAGATTGACCTGACAGGCGCCGAATCTATGTCCGCGAAGGAGGGAGATATTGAAAGCGGTCGTCCATGTCCCCTCGCCTCCTGACGTAAAACACAACCTCTATTGGGAGATAGCGATGGTTGAAAGCCATATAGACCTGGCGCGGGCGGCTATTGAATCCAGCTTCCTAGTACGGCAAGGCTCCTACGGTGGAACAGCCGCCTTTCGCCGCAATATGGATCAGTCCCGCCGCGCAATCGCCGCATCACGTGACCTTCTAAAGCGGCTACGTCAGCGCACGATAGACGAAACCGTTAAGGAGGCCGAGTGGCACCGCATATCGGCGTTCGACGCTGATCTCTGCGCAATGCCTTTCAGGATTTGGTTTTGGAAACGAATATGTCCAAGTGTGAATGGCGCAACGTGGCTAGGACCCTGGTTTACGAGTTCACCGGGTGCGAGCCGATTGAAACTGCCTTGGTGGATTGGATCATAAGGAAGTAAGTGCACCCGGCTATCCGGGCCAAAACATTCCCGCCCCGAAGATCACGGCAATTCGCTCTTGCCGTGGCCAGGCATCGATATTCGGCATTCGGTTGATACGGGGATTCGCGGCGAGTCAGGAGCAGGCAGAGGCAATCCTGCAAGCGGTCGCAGCCCCGCCTACAGAGAAGCAGGATTCTCTTGTGGAGTCCTTGTGATTTTTTGCGGCCAACGCCGCCAGCGCGCACCGCGCCGCTCCTAACTGACCGTTCCCTCCTGTCGTCGGTGTTTGGTGCGTTTGCTACATAAGACCGCGATATTGATCGCGCTGCACCCAAAGACGCCGCAGCAATCAAACCAAGCCTTAGCAGGCTGTAAATTGGTCGGCCGCTGGCGGATCGTCGAGGCCGATCTTTGGATCGCGATCATCTCGACCTTGTCGATCGCGCCGCTATCACCATTGAAGCGGGCAACCACGGCGAGATCGCCTTTGGCGCTCTGCAAGCTGGCCTCGATCTCAGCTATTGCCCCAATATGGTATTCTTCACATGGGCGGGCTTCGACGAGATGGACGAGGTCGGTGGCGATGGCTCTGCTGAATTGCTTGACGACGGCTCGATCGAGATCACATTCGCCTACCACAACGGCGACGAGGCGATCCTCAAAGCCAAAGGAGGCACCTTGGCCCAGGTTCTTCATGGCAGGTTGGGAGCGCCACGACGACAGAGGCGGTCGTCGAGTGGCCTGCTCGACGCAAAGACGACTTTACGGTCAGGCGATGGAAAAGCGCAATTCCCGCGATACAGCCCTCCCAAATGATTGAAGGTCACGACCGTCGTGGCGACGAGTCGGCGGAACGAACCGGATTCTTCGAAGCAAACGGACAAACGGAAGTCGAGATGGCGATCGTCCTCGCCAAGAATAATCTCGTGACTCAATGGGCGCGAAACGCGAGCGTCGTTCGATATCTCGCGCAGAAATTCCCCGCAGGCCCTTTCAGAATTTAAGGGCGACCGAGCCTAAACAACCAGATGGTTAGCCGCGTCGTTGACGTGGTGGTGCAGACAGTGTTCCTGACCGGCGCCGATCCGGCCATTTTCCCAACAACGGCGTTGCATCGTTGTCAATTGCCGAAGTGCCTTTTATTGGGATCAGTGACGGCTCTTCAATCTTCCGCTTACGTCCAATTTTCAGGGCTTCGATTTCGTCATCACGCCTCGCGATGCGGCTTTCCAAGTTTGCGATGCGCTCTGTCAAAAAGTAGCGGCCAACGATGAACCCTCCGCCTCCAAAAAGAACTGCGAAAGTCATGAAGGCTATAGGGTTAGCGATCACCAGAGCCGCATTGGTCTGGAAGAAAGTGATCAGATCGTGCAATTTTGAACATCCTCTCAGTTCCGGGGAAGTCTGTGTATTTCCAGTCTCACCGGGCCACCTCGATCGCAGCTCGTGCAGAGAAGCGCCCGCTCAACGGTACTGAATAGCGCGTCCTTCCCGTATCGCCCGATCAGCGCAGCCGCCTTCACCTCGGCGTGATGGGAGCAAGTCTTGCACCACGCCCGCAGCTTGTGCCATTCGCGTAAGTCCCCGAGGGAGACGTCCAGACCGGCATGAATGCTTCCGTCGACAATTGCCCGTGGCGGGATCTTCACCTCCCCAGGCGTCAATATTTTTTCCATGACATGCCGGCTGTTGTAGTGGATCAGCAGCGTGCCGGGTCGACGGCGAATTGCAGCCTGCCAGGCGGCTTGGCTGACTGTCGCATCCGGGGACGTTGAAATCGTTTCGAGATGGGTCTTTTCCTCCCTGTCCCAGACTTCGATGCGGAAATTGTCCTCGGCCGGATTCGCCATCAGGTCCGTCCCTTGTGCCAGCCGCGAGAGAAGCCGTTGGAAACTGCCGCGCGCGACAGCGCGAGCTCACGCTCGAGTTCAGTGTTCCTGGATAGAACGTGCAGCAGTGCGAGTACGGAGTCGCCGCCGGCTGCGGCGATGGCCGGCTGCGCCGCGGTTTCCAACTCCGACATAGCTTCGCCGCCCGGGCGTTCTGGCGCTTTCCCATAGCCTTTCCTGCTCATATGTCTTTCAGGAATAAGGAACATATTCCTGCCTCGTCAAGGCCGCTCTTGACTTTTTGTTCTCATTTCGTTCACTGTTGACCAGATTGGCCGCGGGAGGCGAGTTATGAGGCTTCAGCTGGAAATCAAAGGCGCTTCGCCGGAAGAGAAGCACCGCGGCATCGAAGCGGCCAAAGCTGTCCTTGCCGCAGCGGGAATATCCGCGGAAGAGGCAACGGGTGGGATGTTCGCGCTCGAAAACTGGGACAATTCCAGCTTTGACGACGATGAAGCACCCACGGAGGACGAGGATGTGGCGGCGGCGATCTGGATGGGCGCCAACAAGGCGGCAATCATGGCGTGCTGCGCTGACTGGCCAAGTGATGCGGCGCCGGAGAACTATCAATTCCTTGAGTTGGTGGATTGATGTCCGACCACGGCCTGCCTTCCCAGAAAAAGCCGAAACTCATCGTTGTCGTGGCCTTCGACCGCGGCGAAGATGGCGAACTGTTCACGGCCTATGGCCCGACTGATCAGCAAAGCGAGGAGCGCGCGATCAGGACAGCCAAGGCGCTCGCTTCGACGCATGGCGGCGTGATCGCGTGGAGCCGAGATGCCGACCCTGCATTAGGCGATTACGGTCCGCCCACAACGCTGTTCGTCAGTGGCGATGTCCCAGACATGGAATAGGCGCCGCCGTGTCACGAGCTTTCGGGTCGCATAGTCTCCACTGAGAGCGCCCCGGCCGCAAGAGCTCGGCCTCGGGCTTCGTTATGGCGCAACATCCGGCCCGGGATCGGTCGTCAGCATCGTGAAGGTCGGCGGTTTGTTGCCGGCGCCCCCACGCCATAGGCCGGCAATCGCCATGAGCGGAGCGCCGTTGAGGTGAACCGATGTCTGGCTTTCGGATACTTCGTGCCGATTCGAAGAAGGCAGAGGCCGGAACTAGGCATCGGTTGCTGTGTGCGAATTGCCTGCCTTCGGAACGGAAGTTGAACACGGGTCCGGCTTTCGGTCCGGATGGTGGGAACCCGAACGTCATCGACGCCAGTTCTATGCCCTCGCCGGCGGCACGCATGATTGGAGCCGGGTCGTTGATGCGAATGTCGTCTGCCTGCGGCATATCGAGTTCCGTCTGATGCTCCGGGATCTTCAACGCCAGCGAGGCCATCATCCGGCAATATTCGGCCCAGAGGACTTGCTGCTCGTAGTCATTGCACATGGGAGCCCCCTTCCGCGTTCTGCAGGAGCAGAACGAATATCTCGACGCTTGACAGCGCCCGCATCACTACGCCGACTTTCGGCCCTTGGATTTGGTGCCGCCCTTGATGCCTTCCTTGGCCAGGCTCTTGCGAAGCACCGAGGCCAGGTCGATGACGTTCTCTTTTGGCGCCGGCGCCGGCTTGGGCGGTGCTTTGCCTTTGCGCTTGGCGTCGATCATCGCGATCAACGCATCCTCGTATGTGTCTTCGAACTTCGACGGATCGAACTTGGTGACTTTCTTGTCGATCAACAGCCCGGCGATCTCAAGAAGGTCTTCGTCGTATTTGGGGCTTTCCAAGCCACTGAACACGGTCTTTTCCGACGTCATCTCGTTGTGAGTGCGCAGTTCGGTCAGCAGCATCCCGTTTTGGAAGGGTTGGATCAGCACCTCGCGCCCGCGCTGGTAGAGCACCACGCAAGAACGTGCAGCCACCCGCTTGTTCGCCATCGCGTCGCGTAGGATGGAAAAGGCTTCGAGGGAAGCTTCGTCCGCCGGGATGAGGTAGTAAGGCTTCTCCAGATATCGGGTGTCGACATCTTCGATTGCGACGAATGAATCGACCTCGAGCGTGTGCGCCGATGTCAACTTGAGTTTCTTGATCTCGTCCGGCTCGATCTTGATGAAATGGTCCTTGTCCACCTCGTAACCCTTCACCTGGTGCTCGCTCTCGACGACATCCCCGGTCTCTTCATCCACATATGCGCTTTTGACAGGCAGGCCGCCTTCACGGTTCAAAATCTTGAAATGGATCTTGGAGGCCTCGCTGGTCGCACCCACAATCTTCACGCCGCACGAAACCGACCCGACCTTCAGGAACCCTTTCCAAACCGCACGGGGTGCCACCATGACCTTGCTCCTTTGCTGCCGCGAGTAAAGAACACGCGAAGTCGTCACCCGTTCCGTCGAAGTGTCACGAGACTCGGGCGAGGTTGGCGACGGCTTCGCCCATGCCGCGAAAATGCTGTCAACTTCCTCCCGTCTCTGTTGCCGATATCCCCTTCACGGCATTGCCGATCGCGTTCACCGGTTCCGCCGAGATCCGGCGTGGCCGCCGCTCATAGGAAGGCGCCTCGGCTTCGCTCTGGTGAACCCACATAGCAAAGCTAGCGCTCTCGACTGCTAACCACCGCGAGTTGCGCGGCAGACATCGTGGCGCACTCTGCGTCAGCGCGATGAAGAGCGCCGGTGCTTTCTCAGCCTGGTAATCGCCGAGCGTCCGACGGTGACCACGCCGCCGCAGTCAATCCGCACCGTCAACTTGTCGGCTTGGCGATCAATGCGGATGACGTCCCCAACAAGAACGACTTTATCTCCAGCGCGGGTTTTAGGCGGTGGGTCAACCGAATAGGGCGAGTCATAGGACGGAATGCTTACTTTGGCCCGTCCGCTAGGCAGCATCGCGGTGACCGTACCCGTCAGCGCGACCTCGTCACCGATCTCAAGTTCCCGGGGCACGCTATAGTGTAGCATAGGCCTCCTCCGGCGCGTTCCACATGTTAATGCCGGCAAACTGACTTGGTTGCGTGAAATCGCAAGTCTCTGCCCCGTCGGCTCCATCGGGCCAAGCACCCTGCGACCGGGCCCAAGGACATGCAGCGGCTGGGATCATCGGCCGCGTGAAACACTTGCGCGGCGAGGAGGATTTGCGGCACGCCTCATTGCAAGACTTCAGGGAAGTGGAATAGGTGGCCGGCGCGCCAGATGCAGCGGCCGTCTACCCTAACGCCAATGGGCCGTCGTGATCAGGGTTCCAAGCGGCAACCATTCTGAACCTGCCACCATTTCCTGTGGCGGCAGGTTGCTTGCCCCGCCGCTGATCGCAAGACACAGCGCGGCGTATGTAATGGCTTGCGCCTCTGTACCGCGAAACTCTGGACTACACCGCTGATTGCCGCACGCTATACTAGCGATCCATGATGTGTCATCGTCTGCGTCTAATTGTCTGGTAATGATCTCAGTTACAGCCATTTCCCCAACCCTGATCCCCGACTCACATTATTCGTGAGCGGAAATGTGCAATCTGTGTAGTTTCCTCGGTCGGGAACATATCTAAAGGGCGGCACATCGGCCGCCCGCCGCCGGTCAATGCAAAGCCGAACGCGCGCTGGTCGCTGGATTTCGTGCATGACCAATTCGCCTGCGGCCGGAGGTTCCGTGTGCTGAACATCGTCGACGACGTGACACGCGAATGTCTGGCCGCGATCCCGGACACCTCAATCTCCGGCCGTCGGGTTGCCCGTGAACTGACGGAACTGATCGCCCAGCGCGGCAAGCCGGGCAAGATCGTCTCCGACCACGGCACCGAGTTCACCTCGAACGCCATCCTCGCCTGGTCGAAGGATTACGGGATCGAATGGCACTACATCGCGCCGGGCAAGCCGATGCAGAACGGCTACGTCGAATCCTTCAACGGCCGGAGGCGCGACGAGCTGTTGAACGAGAGCCTGTTCTTCGGCCTCGACCACGCTCGCAGCGCCATCGCCGAATGGCGGGAGGACTTCAACACCGCGAGGCCTCATTCCTCGCTCGGCTACCAGACCCCGGCGGGATACGCCGAGGTCGTCGCCGCAACCGGCTCCGACGCTGTGCTGATCGAAGGCTCCGCGCCTCCGCCGGTTGCTCAACCCGCGCCAAACGGCGTAACAGAAACGGCCAAGGTTCTAATCGCCGCTGGATGAATGTTCATGGCAGGTCACCTGGTGCACGAAATGCTCGCATCACGCCATGGTAAAGCCGGAAGGGCTGATCCGGCGTTACGCCAGGGAAGCCCTGTTCAGCTCGGTCGAACGGGCGCTTTTCTGCACGAACTGCGATCGGGGCGGGCCGGTCCGGCTCGAGGTCCACAGCATGCCACGAAACTGAGGGTGATGACCGATCCCTTACGGCCCGGCTTGCATCGCAGCGACGCTGTCGTGAGCGCCTGGATCAGCCAGGTCGTGTAGCTGCTGGGAGCAGCGCGTCATTTGGTGCGAGCGGGCAGCGTCTTGCCCGAAGGCGCCAACTCAGAAGACAAAATGCGTGCGCTTTAGCCCGGTTTTTACCGGTTGGCTCGTCAAAGCTTCCTGACCCGCTGGAATGTCCAGTATCATTTGGAAGCTTGCGAGCTGCTCCGGAAAATCCCGCGCAAGGTGTCTAACCACCCGCGCGTTTTCCATCAGCCGGTCGAGATAGAGCCTTGCCACCATCAACTCCAGCGCCCAGGTGCCACGAAGGCTGGCGCAGTACAGAAATTCTTCGTTCAGCAAATCAAACTCAGCTTCCATGGCGGCCAGCTGGTCGGCTGTCACCCCGACAAACTTCTTTCTCGGCCTGGAGGGATCCACCAACTGCGACGCCGGAGTAAGCGTTGAGAGGAGTTGCGCATAGTGGAAGCTCACTCTCTTCAGGGCGATCATGAGCCTTGCCGCTTTGAGCTGCCTTTCCGGAACCATCTTGCGCAAGGAAGCGAAGACCTGTGGCGGCACATTCCAATCCTGCAAAAGCTTGAGAGCCTCGGGAGAAACTCCATTGACCAACGGGCTTGGCGCTGAACTCTCCGCAAGCAGGTTCAAAGTAGGTCCTTCAGCCAGGGCCTTCGGCACGAAGGCCAGGCTTTCGGCCGATAGCAGGCGACGGAACGATTCCTGCTTGATCGGATATCGAAACACCTCGGCGATCGTCTGCAGCAGATGCCGAGAGATAATAGCTTCGGCGATCATGTCCCGCGTTCTTTGGCATTCCGCCTGATAGGTTCTGCACAGCCAGGGACCGGTGAACCATCTGTTGGGCTCTTGCATCTTTTCCAAAAGCGCCGCATGTCTTGTGCGGTTATTCTGCAAAAGAAGGTCGGCGGCTTCCAAGCCTAAAACTGTGCGGCGCTCCCTCATGCGGGGCTCCCGACGAATGTTCGCTCAGCCAGCGCAACGAGCGGATCTAGCGATCGGAAAAGAAACGCATCCAGCTTCATTCCATTGTTGACATGGAAATCTCCTTTGAACCCGGAAATTTCATGCGTCGGAGCGATCAGGTAGTCGCGAATGATCAGATTGCCCGGCTGCATGCGGATCAAGACGAAAATACCCGCCCTGGCCTCTCGCACGGCCCGCGAAGACCAGCGGGGATAGGCAGAATGCGAAACGCGACACCTGGCGATCGCGAGCGCTACGGTCAACTCGCCATTGATGCGGATGATCTCCGTTTCAGGGTCCTGGGCAGCGTGGCCGGCTGCCTGTTCAATCGCGACCAGCAGGTCTTCTAATGCATGATCGCGGATAGCCTTGAGGCGCCTGTCAATTTCGATGAAATGAGACTTTCTGGGCGGCAGGCAACCGATCAGCTTGTATGCGCCGAGCAGACCTCCGAAATGCGCGCTATAGCGATAGGCCGAAGGGCATTCGGGCGCTGCGTTGATGATGTCGGACGACAGTTTCCCATGACGTTTGTAGAGTCTTCGTAGGACTGCCAGCATCTCGTCATCGCTCATGTGAAGATAAAGCGATTTCAATATTTGCTGTGCTTTGTCGAATAATTGGCGACTGATGATAGGCTCAAAGGCGTTGTCCGCTCTGACCCATTGGTCCGGGGGATTGTATACAACCTTGGTTTTTAGTTTGGTGCAGCGTCTATTCCAGACGTTGTTGCCGATATATTTCTCATTGGTCAGGACACGGCGCACGCCATCGGCTTTCCAAGGCCGACCGAAGTCGTTCAGGATCCCCCGGTCATTCAGATATTTTGCGATTTGAGGTTCGTTTTTGCGTGACCGGACAAACAGGCGAAAGATCAATCGAACAGTAGCTATCTCTTCCGGTGGCCCCGGCACGATGATCACCCGGTCTGTCTGGAAGTTCTTGTATTCATAGCGGGCGAGGATGAGTTTGGGCCGTCCGAACTGGTCAACCATCAGACGCCTTAGTCCAAGCCCCTGGATGCCGCCTACGTGGAAGCCCATGCGGGCCATCCTCACCTGGCCCAAGAAGACCCTCTGTGACAACATCCGGCTGTACTCTGCAGCCATGCTGCGCTTTATGGCCTTGAGTACATCGGATCCGACGGTGCCATCGTTCGCGAATTGCTCGGCGCAAAACTCAATCCGAACACCCGCCATCTGACATCGATATTCGTAGGAAGCGCTTTCATCGACGCTTTGGAACCGGCCCCATCTGCTCACGTCATAGACGACGACAGTCTCGTAATCGGCGAGGCCGTGTTCAATGTCGAACAGCAGCTTCTTGAGCCCGGGCCGGCCTTCTATGTGCAACCCGCTACGGCCGGGGTCTTCATAGGTGGCGACGATGTCGTACCCCATGACCTCTGCATAGCTGCGGATTGCATCCTTCTGATTCTCGAGGGAATAAGTCTGGTGCTCGGTGGACATTCGTACATATTGAGCCGCGCGAACCCTTCGCCTCTCCGTAGGAGGTTCGCGGGCCGCAGCAACCTTGTCCATCGCCTTGCACCATCGGGACGAATGTCAATTCTAGCGGGCAGCGCATGGCAATTCCAGTCAAGATTAAATCGAAGCGTCCGCCCGACTACTTTTGCACTTTGGAAACCATGGCTTTCAACTCATGGGAAACCCTGACTCACTTCGTGAGAAGCCGCGCCGCCGTTCCGCCGCAATGCAACCGCATCGGCTTCGTTCGCCCCTGTCCGTCAGTCCGCGGGGCTTCAGAGGAGTTCCAGTGATGATCATCAAGAAGGCTATTCTGGCGGTTCTGATCACCGCAGCACTTGCGGGTTGCCAGTCGCAGACCGAAGGCCAGCAGCGCGCCACCACCGGTGCGCTATTGGGCGGCGCCGGCGGCGCGCTCGTCGGCCAGGCTATCGGCGGTAACACCAAGAGCACGGTCATCGGCGCGGCCAGCGGCGCGCTGCTGGGCGCCGTCGTCGGCTCGGCTACAACTCCGCAGCGCCGCGAGGACCAGCTCTGCCGCTATCAGGACCGCTACGGCCGGATCTACACGGCGCCTTGTGACGACCGTTACTACAACGGCAATTATTGATGAGCTTCTGACTGTGTGAGCCGGCGCGTTAACGCCGGCTCACACACACCGTCATTCTTTTGTACGCTTTGCGGGATATGACGGTTTTGCGGCGGGCAGGAGGAGGTCGAGAATGACAAGCCTTGCCGGTGCCCTGAAAAACCGCGGCAAGCATGCAGTGAAGCGGCTGCTTCGCTACGACAGCCGCAACTGGCTGCGCATCCGCCAGATCGAAGCCTTCACGGTTTTCCTCGAAGCCGCCAACCGCAAGTCGCGCGACGTGATCGAGATTTCGCCGGGCTGGAACCGCTACTGGCGGGCGCTGTGCCCGGATTACCGGTCGGTAGATTTTCCCGAGTTCGACATCTGCAAGGACCGCACCGACGAGCAATATTCCATCGTCATCGCTGACCAGGTGCTGGAGCATGTGCAGCGCCCGCAAGCGGCGGCCGCCAATATCCACGCAATGACCAAGCCCGGCGGCTGGGCGATGGTGGCAACACCTTTCTTGTTTCGCGTGCATGCGCGGCCGCACGACTACAACCGCTGGACACCCGCAGGGCTGAAACAGCTGATGATCGAAGGCGGCTTCGCCGAGGACGACGTGCAGGCATTTGGGTGGGGCAACAAGACTTGCGCCAAGGCCCATATTGGCGGCCCGGTGCGAGCCTACGGAATGTGGCGGGATTTGAGCAACGACGAGGAATACCCGCTGATGGTTTGGGCGTTCGCAAAAAGGGCGTCGTAACGTTCGATCTTTTTCCGCCATTCCCACGGCGCGGTGAACGAAACAGTCCAGATGCCGCACCGCGCTGCCATAGCTCACGCTGGGCTTGAGCATAGAAGCCAGTGCTGTACCGGCGTTAGTCGAGCGCATGACCCTGACGCCATCCATTCCCGCCGGCGGCGCAGACTGCCACCATGCGCCTGAACTGATCGCGAGCGACCTCGATGCAGGATGTCGGGCAATGCGCCTCGAGAAAATCCGCCAGCGCGGGAGATACCGTTTGCCCGCAAGGATATTTCTTGCCGACGGCGTCAAGGCAGAGCTGCGCGCGTTCGGGCGCGTCAATGCCGTTCAACCGAATTCGCTGCCCGTGAATTTCGATGGTGTTGCCGTCGATGCCAAAGGGACTGACAGCGGCGCGGCCGTGGCAAGCAGAGGAAGGAGAAGTAGCGCAGCCGTTAAGAGGCAGGCGCCGCTAGGCAATTGCTCCTGGCTTCCAGGTCGATTTCGATTTTGGCGGTCAGACGCGCCTGGTCGGACAGGCGAAGAGCAAATCGCGTGCGTGGCATGGATACTCCCTCTTCGAATGTAGGACGCTTGCGACGCTGCCTATCGGCAGAGGTCAAGCGCATGGCGAGCGCCTTCGAGCACGATAATCTCAAGAGAGCGTTGGTGCAAAAGACCGTCTTCGAGGGACGGCATCAGCCGCCGATCCGTCCCCGTCGCCTTTCCTGATGACATCTTCAACTGTCCATTCAGGAGAGCGGCGATCCGGCGTCCGAATGCGAAACTGACTTAGTCTCGCAGGATGGGTCTTGAGGGGCGGCGCTCCGTGCGGCTCATTCCGTCGGGCATAGCTCCTGGCGTACCGTTTTTTGGTGCTCTCGGCCTTTGACTGGCGACCCCCATGTTCTTGGCAAGCCCGACAAAACGCAGGACCGCGCGCTTTGGATTCGATTCAAGCCAGATGCCGCTGATTGAACTAACGCTGTTCTTCCCACCCAGAGGCTTCCACCGGGCGGAATCGATGGCAATTTTCCTGGCATAGCTCGCCCCTGCCAAAGTGATGCCTTGCCCGAGCTGCACCTGGAAAATGACGGTCGCTCGGTTCGCGCGACACGTATGAACGGCCGGCCCGCCACCGGCCGCAATGCGTTCGAGCAGGTCCGACGGCGGCCCTTCCAGCCCAACCGGGACGAGCAGAGGCATGTCCGCGAGGTCGGACCATCTGAGCACCGGCCTCTCGACAAGAGAATGACAGGACGGCAGGAGCACGAAGAGGCGCTCTTGCCAGAACACTTCGCTGCTGCAGAATTTGGCGGTGCCAATGTGATGTGTGAACACAAGGTCGAAGCGTCTGCGGCGTATTGCAGAAAGGCACTGGCCCGATGGGACATCCTCAATGGTCAACCTTACGTCCGGGTACAGCTTGCCGAAATGCTCGATGAGGCGTTTGAGGAATTCTCCTCCTGTCGCCCAGCACAGCCCAATCCTGAGTGTCTTGGCATCCTTGTTATCGCGCACACGCTCGGCAAAAGCATCGAGGAGGCCGTCGTAGTGAGCCCGCACGATTTCGATCCAGGCGCGGCCTGTCTTCGTCAAGCGAACGCCGCGCACATCGCGCTCGAACAGCTGGATATCGAGCTGCTGTTCGAGTTTGACGACGTTGCGGCTGACCGAGGATTCCTGAACCCTCAGCGCTCTTGCGGCCTGACGCATGCTGCCGTGATCCACGGCCGCAAAAGCGTAGGTTAGCAACTGGATGGCGTTCCCGTTCCGCGTCATGTCCCTCGAGCTTCGTGACCATCGCTACAGGAGGCGCCTGTCTCACCGCCATGCGATCGGTTCCGTATTGCGGACAGGCGGCACTCAGGCGGATCAACAGTCTCGCCTGCCCGCCTGGAGCCTCGCGCAACTGCCACCCCATGGCTGCGTCACATCGGATTGTCCGCCATGGCGATCGTCGCTGCGTCAGATACGCTGGTCTCGTAGACATATTCATGCGGAATGGCGGGCGCTGACATCTGTGAAGCGTAGAGGTCGAGATTCTCCTTGCTGTTGCTCGCCGCAAGGCTGCAGAAATTGCCGCTGTTCCACGTCATCGTGCAGTACTTGAAATGCGCACCTACGGAGCGCGCCATTTCTGCCAGCGTCACCTCATTGTTGAACATGGTCCCGAGGACGTCCGCCTTCTTTCTTGCGATTTCGTCCGGGGGAAAGTACCTCGCCTTGAAGCCATAATCCTTCTGGGATTCTCGACGCTGGTAGTCGCTTTCATCGGCCGCCCTGAATTTTTCGACGAAGACGAAGATGCCACCCTCCTTGAGGTGCTGGGTCACGAACTCGATCTGCTTGGGTCTGTTGGGCGAGTACATCTGGAAGGTTGTGTCCTCCAGGATGACGTCAAAGCCTCGCGTGAATTTCTTCAGCCGCCGATCAGATCCGAGCGCATCCTTGGTCAACCAGTGGAACGGGCCGATGAAGAATTCGGCGTGGGCCGGTTCGCCATACGCCATGAAGGATTTGTAGTTCTCGGGGTTCGGGCTGCAGGACAGCGAAAGAATCTGCCCATCCGAAAATTCTGACAGGGTTCTGGCCATCGTGCCTTCGGCTGTTCCAAGGCTGTACAGCGACAGCGCGGATCCACGGCGCCGAGCATAGTTCAGCACTGCGTAGGCCATCCTGCACTCTTCTTCCAATCTGTAGGGAATGCTGCCGTGATAGTGCCGGTCGAAGAAACCTTGCCTCGCGGCGTGCAGGCGAACGAGATCGCGCAGGAGTTCATCGCTGGGCAGAAGGCGGGGGTCGGCCTGAGGCTTGCGAAGTGGCATCCCGCTTTTGCCCGCTGCGGTTGCCGCAAAAAACCCTGCAAGTTGGTTGATCCTTGGTCCTTGGTCGCACTCGGCCAGAAAATCGTTGAGCCCTCGCATCGCACTATGCCTCCCGCACCGTTGCTTTGGTGAGATGCCAGGAGCTCGATGGGAAAACTCCACTCAATTAAGTGGGATCTAATGTTTCAGATTGATTCGAGTCTTGGCCGGGGCACTGGTAGGACTGCTGAATACGATCGGCTTTCCTGAGATTGCCATTTTTTTACTAAAGTCACATCTTCTACCAATCCTGAGTTAGTTGTGATTTGTCCAGCAACCTCTGGTTAGGCACAACACGGGAGGGCGGGCTACTTTTAGTATGAAGGCTGCTGCCATCCGTGGACACCCCTTGCCTCGATCCGAACAAGATCCGCCGTTCACAGCACCAGACGCTTACACACCAACATGAGAGTTGGGGCAACATACGAGCAGACTTGATCAGGAGAACTGGTCTGGAGCGCCAGGAAACAGCAATTTCGTTCCCGGGCCACATATTCCTGATGAACCTGAAAGGGGCGGCAAGCCGCGGAGAGGATTTCGTCGACGGGCGTCGGATCTCGTTTTCGCCACGGCGGGCTGGCTCGGTAATCCATATGCCTGCCGGCAGTGATTGGACGGGGTGGGACGAGGGAGAACCGACGGCCGCCTACCTGCTCGTCTCAATTGAAAAAGGGTTCGCCGACGAAGCGTTCGGCGGGATGGTGCGCCGTCGCTCGGGCGACCTGCCGGCTTCGATCGGATTTCGGGACAGCACGGTGGAGATGGCTTTGCAGCGGATCGCCATCGAGCTCAGGCAGCCCGATCCGATCAGCGTGACGATGGTCGAGAGCCAGGCGATGCACTTGCTCGTTCAGATGGTCAGGCGCAACGGCCACTATTACGAGCCGGCGAAAGGCGGGCTGTCAGCCTTCGATCTCAAACGGGCGATCGCAATGATCGAAGCCTCGTCGGACGAGACACCCACCCTCGCCGATCTGGCAAAGGAGGTCGGTGTCAGCCGTTTCCATTTCAGCAGGGCTTTCAAGCAATCTACCGGGATGACGCCACACGCGTATATCGCGCGGCGTCGACTGGACCAGTCCGCCGACATGCTGCGATCGACCAACTTGTCGGCGACGGAGATCGCGCTGGAATGCGGGTTCGGCAGCTCAAGCCATTTCACGATCGCCTTTAAGCGGGCATTCGGTGTTAGTCCGAGGGAATACCGCCGCCGATCTAGGATTTGATTCAAAACTTCCGCTGATTTCAGCAACGAACTGAAAAAACAAGCGTGATTGTTAAGCGGCAATCTGGGCAGTGGGTATGACAAGCGCCGATTGGATGCGCAGCCCTTGTCAAATGCAATTCAAATTCACGCTGACCTGAGATCAAGCATCCAGTCCCGTCTATGGCTTGGATTCATGGCCAGCACGCTATTGGCGGCAGTCGGACGAAACGGATATTACATCGCATCCGCCTGGACTGTTGTCGCAGCAGGCTGCGGAAGCGGCGGCGTGGCGATACTGCTAGCGACCGTCAGTGTCGTCGAATTCGTTGCAAGCCCTCTAGCCGGCCTGGCAGCGGACCGGTTTGACCGACAGCGATTGAACATCGCGGCCGACCTCGGTCGCTTTGCCATCTTGCTCGCCACGGCTTGCACGCTTCTCTACCGGGACGCCTTTTTAACGCTCTGCCTGTCAGCGGCGCTCTTTTCGATTTGCGATCGTGTCGCTCTGACCGCTTCGCAAGCGATGATCCCGCTCGTGACGGGAGGCGCCGAACTTGCGGCAACGAATTCCATCATCTTCTTCATCATGCAGTTAGGCAGCCTCGGCGCAGCGTTGCTAGCCGGATCACTACTGGGTGGGCGCTCCCCTGCCCTGACGTTCATGGTGCTCGCCCTGTTGTTCCTCGTTTCAGCCGTCTCACTGTCCTGGATGCGGCCAGGCCGCCTCCCGCAAGGTGTCAGAAGGGCCAAAGGCCTGGCACCGAACATCGACACGCATCTCCTCGATCTGTTTGCCGCCTATGCCCTTCTCTATGGAGGCGCGGTGCTGGTCACGGTGATGGGATCAAGCTTCGTCTTCGAAGAGCAGCAAGGCACCGCCGCCGATTTCGGCTACCTTGAGGCCGCGTGGTCGGCTGGTTCGGTTATTGGGGCGGCTGTTCTCGTCAGGCTGACACGAGCGACAAGTGGTCCTATACTGCACCTCATGCTTTTGGCCTCAACGGCGCTCGCGTTGATGTCATTGATCACTGTGCGCGCGCCCTGGACATTGATCGTCTTCGCCACGCTTGGGTTTCTCTACAATCTGGGCCGGGTGAGCATCGAGGTCACACTGCAGTCGCGTATGCCTGACAATGTATTGGGCAGGGCCAAGGGCGTCATGCACAGTCTCGCTGTCGCGCTGGGACTGGTCATATTCAGCATCGCTGGCGCTATGGGCGAGAGTGTATTTCCTTCGACGATCTTCTTCGGATTCGGGGTGGTGCTCCTGATCAGCATTCCTGCATTGAGCATCGGCATCGCGCAGCGAAAGGATGAACCGTGAGGTGGATGAGCTAGCGACCGACACAGACGCCAAGCAGGCGGTGCTGGACTCTCTGGCGACGCTCTATCCTTGGACGCGCTCCTATCATTGCCGCCGGCTTCGCGATTATGCGTCCCGCTTGTTCGAAGCGCCTACCCAGAAACCGGAACCCGAAATTCGCAGCCGCGCGCTTGCCAAGCTGCTCGACACGATCAGGAATGCGGGAACGCGAAACGGATTGCCGATCAACGCCGTCTCCCAAATATGCAAAGATCTAGAGCAACGCCGCGTGTTGCAGACCGGCCCGCATTTGTTTCTCCTCATGGAGCCAGAGGCCTACTACACCCACATCTTCAGCCTGCTTGGCCTCTCGGCGCATGGCTGCTCGAGCTACGTTTCCTATGCCGTTTCAACGGTGAGTCTCGTTGAAAAGCCCCGCAAGGGGCCAGGCTGGATCACGCTTGACGGGAAGCCGGTCAACGTCTTCGGTCTCAGCCGAAGCCGGATGATCGGATACGGCCTTCTGACCGGGCCTGGATCATACCGGTTCGAGCTGGTGCCAGCGGAGCCAAATGCCGAGGGAGATGCCCTCGCCCTGCTTCGCAGTCTTCTGCCGAAGACGCAGTTCGAGCGGCCTGCGCATGCCATCAAGGCAGCCAATCGCATCCTCTGGCCAAAACTTTTCGGAGAGAGCTTTGCCTTCCTGCAAATCGACGATGAGGACGTTGCCGACCTGGTGGCGGACCACCTGTCAGACGAGGGTTCCTGGCTGCGTACGAGGTTGCTGGAAAGCCCAAAGCTGGCTTTGAATATCCTTGACGAGATCGACAGGCTGACGGCTGGCCCCTGGGGTGGCTGGCTAGCCCGCGGTACCGATTTCTTTTGGTACTATGAAAACGGAAAGCGCCTGCCGCTGCGCATGGTGGGTGGAGAACTCATCAATCTGGCGACCAGAACGAAGGTCGCTCGCTTCGCGGCTCCCGATATCATTGAGCGACTGACGAACCGCAGCCTTATTCCGAACCTGCTCCTTATGTTTCTGGTCCTGTCGATCCTGCCCGGCGTGCGCGCGCTCGGAGGCAGTCACCAGCCGGTCTACTATCCCCTGATGCGCTACGTCATTTGTCGGGCTCTAGAGACCGCGGACATGGATCCGGACCTTCGACGCGCTCTCGCAAGCGATGAAGTACCAGGAGCTTGGGGGCATCGCGTCATTGAATGCGATGAGGATCCATTCGAGTCAATCCGAAAGGGCAGCATAGGCGAAACCGGCGAGGTCATAGACCGCTTCGGCGATATGCCTTTCGCTGATGCCTGTGGAGGTCTGAGCAGTTTCGTTTCTGATCCGTCGTGGACTGAACTTTGCTCACAGCTGCGGGAGCGAGCGATTGCCCCAAGCGTCTTTTCCTAAGAGCGGGCAACTTGCAGAGAGCGGTAAGCATACTTTGCAATATAAAAAGCTATTAACTTTGACCGGCTGACCTGAGACTCTGAAGCTCCTCCAGTTTTTGGTAGAGTTCGTCCCGCTCAAGGAGACGGACGAATGAAGCGTTCACGGTTTACGGAAGAACAAGTCATCGCGATTTTGAAGGAGCAGGAGGCGGGAATGAAAACCGCCGATGTCTGCCGCAAGCACGGGATCTCGGAAGCAACCTTCTACAAATACAAGGCCAAGTTCGGTGGCATGGACGTTTCCGACGCCCGCAAGCTGAAGGCTTTGGAGGAGGAGAACGCCAAGCTGAAGAAGCTGCTGGCCGAGCAGATGCTGGACAATGCCATCCTGAAGGATGTTCGCCGCAAGAAAATGGTGACGCCCGATGCCAAGCGATGCGCTGTGGTCCACGCCTGCGAGCGGCATGGGGTGAGCCAGCGTCGGGCGCGCAAGGCTCTTTTTCGTCGATCGCTCGAGCGTTCGCTACACAAGCATCCGGCCGGACGATGCCATCGTTCGAGCCGCGACGAAGACGGTGGCTGCCGAGCGCCGCCGCTTTGGCTACCGGCGCATCCACATCATGCTTGAACGGCAAGGGATCGTGATGAACCAGAAGAAGCTGCGGCGGCTTTATCGGGAGGAGAAGCTCCAGGTCCGCAAGCGTGGCGGCCGCAAGCGGGCCTTGGGAACGAGAAGGCCGATGATCGCGCCGGGCCGGATGAACGAGCGCTGGAGCCTGGATTTCGTTAGCGATGCCTTCACGGACGGACGACGGTTCCGGGTTCTGGCCGTCGTCGACGACTTCACGCGGGAATGCCTGGCGCTGGTCGCGGATAAGTCGCTGTCGGGCGCCCGCGTCGCTCGGGAACTGGACGCCATCATCGCCACCGCGGAGCACGATCGTCTCGGACAACGGCACCGAGCGGACGTCGATGGCGATCCTCAAATGGTGCCAGGAGAGCGGCGTCGAATGGCACTACATCGCACCCGGAAAGCCGATGCAGAACGGATTCGTGGAGAGTTTCAACGGCCGATTTCGCGACGAATGCTTGAACGAAACGCTGTTCTCCACCCTCGCGCAAGCGCGGGCAGCAATCGATCTATGGAAGGAGGACTACAACCGCAAGAGACCACACTCAGCCCTGGGCAACATCACGCCCATCGAATTCGCCACAAAAATGGCGCTGGAAAAACAGGCCGCATGAGGCCAGAAACGAAGCGCCGGACCTCCATTGAAATGGAGGGAACAAGGGTCTCAGGTCACAATAGCCCGGGTGAGCTGTGGCGCAGTTGCGAGGGGGATTGACGTGCTCTCCGTTTTGTCCGCGTCTATACGTTAGCGCTGTTCACGTTGTGATCTCCTGTTGCTCTCGAGACGAAATACCAATTCGCAGAACTGGCTTTCGTTCCAACGGTTTAGTGATGAAGATCGAGGGAAAGCCTGCTGATTTCTTGCGGGATCTACCTCGATGGATACTTCAGCTTTTTGGGCGCAATATCCGCGTGACCAGCAGCGTGATCAGGCTGGAGATGACAATCCATACGCCGATCTCGCCGGCGAATGCCGTTGGCCGAGGCGCCGCCGTGCCGCCAGCGTTAGCCGGAATTGTCGCCTCGGGTTTGGCCGCTGCCCTGGCGTGGCGCGACGCAGCCCGCTCGTTTGCGTCCGCCACAACCGGCGCAAGATCGCGCCGGCTGCCGCGGCGCACCGAATAGGCGCGCGTGATCTCGGCGCCGAAGAGGAAGATTTGCGCCGAATAATAGACCCAGACCAGCACCACCATCAGCGCGCCGGCCGCGCCATAGGAGGTGGCGATGGCGCTGGTGCCGATGTACCAGCCGATCAGCGACTTGCCGATGGTGAACAGCAGCGCCGTGACCACCGCTCCGATCGCGACATCACGCCATTTGAGCCTGCGGTCGGGCAGGACTTTGTAGATCGCGGCGAAGAGCAGCGCTATCAGCACGAAGGAGACGACCGTGTTGATGGCGCTGACGATGAATTCTCCGAACGGCAGGCTGCGGTTGATCAACTCGCCGAGCGCGGCGATCGCCGTGCTCGCCGCGAGCGACACCAGGAGCAGGAACCCGAGCGCGGCCACGAGACCGAGACTCGCCGCCCTCGCCCGCACCAGCCGCGACAGCGACACGCCGTCGGGCTTCACCTTCCAAATCTTATTGAGCGACTGCTGCATCTCGCCGAAGACGCCGGACGCGGTGACGAAGAGCGTCACCAGCCCGATGAGGGTGGCCAAAGTGCCCGACCAGCGGTGCGACGCGGTTTCGATCGTGGCCTTGAGAAGGTCGGCGCTCTGCGGGCCCATGACGCCGGATATCTCGGCCGACAGCGCCAGCTGGGCGGCATCGTTGCCGATGACGATACCGGCGATCGCCACGACGATCAGAAGGATCGGGGCCAGCGAGGTGGTGGCGTAAAAGGCCATCGCCGCGCCATGGCTCAGCGCATTGTCGTTGATATAGCCGGTGACGCTTTCCTTCAGGATCGTCCAACTTCATCGACCCAGCGCGGCATCTTTCCTCACTTATTTCGGACGTGGATCCTCGAGACCGGCGCCGATCGCAGGGAACTCCCTTGCCCGGCGCTTCTCGACCGCTTCGGCGAGCGCCAGAGCGGCGTTCGTCACTTCGGCCTGGACGGCCTTGTCGGCGTCGAGCTCTTCATGGCTGGTCGCATAGGGCTTCCAGTAACCGATATAGCGGTCGAGCTCGCCAAGCTCTCCGATCGGATCGAGCTTCATAGAACGCAGCCAGTCGGCAAGCGCGTACCGCACGTTTGCCGCGCCTTCCGTGTCGCCATGCACGACGACCGAGAAAAGCCGGCCGGCGAGATGGCGCGGATAGTCCCAACCGGCAAGCTCAGCTTTCTTGGCAAGGGCAGCATCTTTGCCCTGCGTCAGGGTCGGGTCGGGATTGCCGCCATCGGCGCAGACGAGGCGGTCCATCATCAGCTTGATCGGCGATGAGGTTTGATACCAGTTGACAGGCGTCACGATCATCACGCCATGCGCCTCGACCCAGAGCGGATAGATGTCGTTCATCCAGTCCTGCACCTGGCCGAGCGAATGGTTCGGGTAGCAGGAGCACGGCCAGTGGCAGAGTGCCGCCGCCGTCGAGAAGCACGCCTTGCAGGGATAGATCTTGCGACCGTATTCGGAGGCCAGCCGCGAGAGGTCAAGCACCTCGACCGAGAAGCGGGGCTTTTGCGCGATGGCATCGCGCGCCAGCTCGACCAGCCGAAAGCTTTTCGACATCTCGCCCGGGCAGGTGTGCTCGCTGCGCGACGAGCCGTTGATGATCAGGATGCGCGAGGGCGCGGCTTTGTCTTCGTGGCGCCGCTGTGCTGCCTCGACCGCCTCATGGGCGGCGATCCATTCGACCGACAGATCGTAATCGGGATCATGGAAGCCCTCTCCGGCCTTACGGGTAACGGGGCTCTTGCGTTCCTCGCTATAGGCCTGCCAGGCGATCTCAGCCAACCTACCGAGGGATTTGGCCTCCCCCTCGAAGGCTGGATCGTAGAACAGTTTCCTGTAGCGCTGCTTGAATTCCGCCTCGCCGAGGCGCGGGCTGGGCATCCCTTTGCGCGGTTCAATGTCGGCTTTGTCGGATCGCGTCTGCTCTGCCATTTTCTACCCAAGCCCAATACGCAGCGGGCTGGGCGGCCCGCGAATGACAATTCGGCGCGCGACGGTTGGTTCCGGTTGAGAAAAAGGCCCGCCCGGTGTGTAGAGATCGGCAAGCATCGGGCCGTGGGAGCCCAAAGGCCGCGCGGGTCAGAGGTGTGGTGACCCGCCCCCCAAAACCCAACCGGCAGGGCGCGATGAGTTCCGGCCGGGGCGGTCCCCGCCGGCCGCTTACTTCGACGTCTTCGGTGGCACCTCGCCCGGCTTGATCACCGGCATGTCGCTGCCGGTCATCGAACAGGTGATGCCGTGGTCGGCCATCAGCCGCTGGAACTGCTCGCTCGTATATTGCGATCCCTGGTCGGAATGAGGCAGCAGGCTGTCGGGCTTGCCTCTCCTCCAGATCCCCATTCAGATCGCCATGATGAGCGCATCGGTGACGAGTTGTGCTGTCATTTCGGCCTTCATCGCGAGAACAGGTCGACCACTGCGGCGACGTAGAGCCAACCTTCCGCAGTCCAGATGTAGGTGAAGTCGGCGATCCATTTCTGGTTCGGCTCCGATGCCTCGAAGGCGCGGTCTAGGAGGTTGTCCGACACTGCCGAGCGCTCGCCGGTATCCTTTGGCAGTCCGCGGCGCCGAGGCCGGGCCCGCAGCCCGTTCTCCTGCATCAGACGTTCGATACGATGCAGACCGCAGGAAAGACCTTGGCCAGCACGTCGTGCCAGATGAGGCGGGCACCATAGGTCCGATCGCTGCTTTTGAAGCTTCGGTCAATCCGGGAAACGAGGATCTCGTTATGCCGGGAGCGAGTGCTGGGGCTGCGGTTGAGCCAGGCATAGAAGCCCGACCGGGATCCATCCAGCGCACTGCACAGCCATGCCACCGGCCAGATGTTCCGGTGCCTAGCGATGAAAGCGAACCTCATGTCACTTCCCTCGCGAAGTAGGCTGCGGCCTCTTTTAGGATGTCACGCTCCGCCTTCAGCTTCGCCACTTCCTTGCGAAGCCGGTCGATCTCCTGCTGCTCCGGCTTCATCTGCCCATGACATGATGTGGATCGGTCGACAGCTCGCGCACTCATTTGCGCAGCACATTCTCGTGGAGATCGAAATCGCGGGCAGCTTGGGCCACCGCAACGCCCCGATCCTTTATCAATCTCACCGCCTCAAGCTTGAACTCGCGGCTGAATTTCCTTCCCTGCATTCCCACTCTCCAGTTCCGTTAAACACCTTATCTCGGTGTCCACGAAACCGGCAGCAGGCCAGTCCTGACGTTCCGGATATGAGCTAGACGCCAAAAAAGGCGCATATTATCCGCCAGGAGACAGTGCTGGCTAACTAACCATCAGGGCCAATTCAGGGTCGCCCTCGGATCCAAATTTGAGAGCCATGTTTCGGCGGCGCCGCTCGAAAGCCGTCCAGAAAGCATGCCGCCGACCGGGCCTAGGCATCGCTCCCTCCTCGGAAACAGTCGCGCGGACCCTGTCCCCAAGGTAGCACAGGTTCGGCATGCGCCCTCAGGCGACGCCGGCAGGACCATGGACCCCGGAACGTAGGGCCTTTGTTTACGTTGATTGAAATGACGTTGACGGAAACCGACGGTCTATCAACAACAGGAGGAATCTCACAATGGTCCGCAAGATACTCGCTACGGTGGCGACGGCCGCTCTCATTACGACGGCGCTCTGCACCGCCGGTGCACACGCCGCAAACACGAGCAAGCCCGCTACCCAGACAGAGGTTGTTGCTCCGGTCACTGATGGCAAACTCGTCTCCAAGATCATGGGAACCGCGGTCTATGACAGCAGCGCTGATGACGCGACGAAGATCGGTGATGTTAATGACATCGTCCTGGACAAGGACGGGAACGCCAAACTCGTGGTCATTGGCGTCGGCGGTTTCCTTGGCGTGGGCGAAAAAAATGTCGCCTACGACTTCAATAAGCTTGAATGGGTCAACAAGAAGGGCGATCGCTGGTTAGTCGCGAAGACGACGAAGGATGAGCTTAAAGCTCAGCCCAATTTCGATACGAAGGCTTACGATACCGCGGCAACGTCGACGACCCAGCCGGCCAACGGCACGGCGGACACCCAAGCGACAACTGCCAAAACCGACAGGACTGCGACGGCCTCGGTCGACAAGTCGACCTTGACCCAAATGCCGTCAGACAAAATCAGCGCGGCAAATCTGATCGGAACCAACGTCTATGGCGCAGATGATGCGAAGGTCGGCGAGATCGGCGACGTTATCCTGACCGGTGATAAGAAGGTCGACTCGATAATCGTTGATGTAGGCGGCTTTCTGGGCATTGGCGAAAAGAAGGTTGCGGTCGGCATGGAGAACCTCAAGTTCATGACCGACAAAAACGGCAACCGTTACCTCTATACGAACTTCACCAAGGACCAGTTGGAGGCGCAGACTGCCTACGACAAGGCTACTTACGCACAAAACCGGGACAAGCAGCGCATCATCGTCAACAAGTAAAAACACCTGGAGCGCTCGCCTGTGGCGGGCGCTTCGGCCGTCTATGGGTAGGAGCGGGCTTGAAATTAGCCGACGAAGTCCGTCATAGCTCTGAAGATATCAGCGACCTCGTTCTGTCTGATGTCGTTTCTGCGCTTCATCGACGAGTTAAGGTTAGCCACGAATTCGATATTCCCTACATCGCTGGGTACAGCAGGGATGCAACTACAATTTACATCGACCGACATCTGCCGCGCACCATCAGATGGAAAGCCAAGGACGTGCGGCTGGAGCCGTTTTTGGTGTGCCACGAAATTGTTGAAAAAGCTCTCTTGGACGAATTGCGGCTTCATTATCTGCACGCCCATCAAATCGCTTCGCGCATCGAGAGAGACGCGGTCAGAGGGGCTGGCCTGACTTGGCGGCACTACCAAAGCGTCATTAAAGGGCATGAGAAAGCAATTGATGAGGAACAGCTTCGCTGCGTGCCAAGGGAGTTAGATCTCACCCCTTACAAGGACCTGAAGGATTACCCGTTGCTCCGGCGGCTGGTCCAAGCATCGCAGTAGCTCGTTGCGTGGGATGGTGCAAGGCACGGAGACATCGGGAAATTGAAGCAGGCACACTGTCAAATTTTCTCGCCAATGGAACTTCCCGACGGAATGCTGGTTCGCCTGCATAGGGACGATTGAGGCTGTTTCGGCCTGTGTTGCAGACGGAGCGCCTCGCCAACAGGAGACGGCCATGAAACATCAGACACTTGCAGAACTGCATGGGGTCGCGGAGGTCGAAGCATCCTTTCCGGCTATGACGCGGCGCCAGCGTTTGGAACATTGGGCCATGCTGCTCGAGCGAAATCCCGAGCAGTACCTCGCCGCCTTCCCCGGGACGGAATACATGACCTTGGACGTGCGCGACAAAACCCAGTCCCTCGGCTCCGCGCTCAGCATCGCTTTCGCCGATCCAACTTTGCGGGCTGAAGGGCTGAAGAACGATACGTATGGCGAAGCGAAGCGCTTCTTCGAGCTTACGGATTGGCAGTTGCACGCTGTTGTCTGCCATTGCCATGTCGGCGGCGCGATGAAAGCCGGATGGGCTGCCGTTCAAGTTCGATCTGCCATCAACAAAGAAGGCAAGCTTTTCAGCAAATTGCGCGAAGCGATTGCCCATTGGCCGGTATTCCGCATTTTAACCCATGCGAGGGAGTAAAAGACGCCTCAGGGCGCTGAACTAGCCAGCGATCTGACAAGGTGCAAGCACGTGAACGACGACGTGTTTTGGACCTCGACGTCGCTTACGTGACAACAACGGGCGAGCGTCGCCCGTTTCCTTTTGCCAATCGAGCCGGTCCGCGGCCTCTGATCATTGACGAGGCGGGCGCGAACGACGACCGCGCTATGCGATGGCGTTTTATCGGCATCTCGCCCCCGGTCCATAGGATGACCCGCCAAAAAGGCTCGCTGCCCCAACTGGGCAGACGTCGGGCGCAGCTACGGGGCAGCAATATTACGATCGAACCGTAATCTCGACAGGCAATGGTGAACGCTGGCTTTGCAGCGAAGCCGATGCCCGATCAGCGGGATGGCGAAAGGCGCGGCAGTGCCGGCCTCCTTGCTCTTGTGACGCTGCAATTGCCCGATTTTGGCGCCTTTGACGTCCAGCAATCATGGATGTCCTAGGAATAAGCGGTCGAGTGCCGGGTTCCATCTAGCCCGCACCAAGCCTGCAACCAACACGACAAACCCGATAGAAAACAGGACCGCCAAAAGCCAAGCAGCTTCCACGAATCATAAGAGCCTCCTCCTGTCGCTGTCCCCTTGTAAGAAGCCCTATGGGGCGTTTCGGTTTTCCCTAGGCGATAGGCGGGACGTGCAGCAATTTATGCTGCAATGCAGCAACCAACTTGGAAGCGCTGCGTTCCGCTCATCCTCCGCTTCAGATTGACCGCAAAAGAATGGCAGCGCCACTACCCTGCCGCAGGCATTCGACCGTATGCGAGGTCATGGCGGCCCAACAGCGAAGCAATTGGCTTCGCCAGTCAAGCAAGCAACCGGTCACTCCGGACCATGGCCGAAGCTCTCTGTCTGGCATGGAAGCGGCCGAGAGCGTTCCACCGACATGACGACTATTGCGTCACCGCGCATTCGTGCGGAGGCAGGGCTTGCGCCAATGAGCTTTGCTCTCCTGGGCTTCGGCGAACTCAGTCTTTCTTCCACGCCGCCAGCAGCGGGCCCTTGCTTCCATAGACGGGGTCCTTGCCCGGACGACCGACCCTGGGGATCGTCACCACCGCCTTGGCGTGATCGGCGGCGGTCGTGCATTCGTCATAGGTGCCGGACGGCGGATAGGCGCCAACCACGAGAAAGTCGTCGGAGGCGGAGATGCGCTGGTGCCCGGTGCCGGCCGGAAGAACCGCGACATCGCCGGCCTTCAGCGCCAGCGTTCGTCCCTTCTTGCCGCCGAACCGGACTTTCGCGATACCGCGGGCCACGCCCAGCACCTCGTGGATGCGCGAATGGTAGTGGACATAGTCGTAGATGCCGTTGCGCCAACTGTCCCCCCAGCCGTTGGCCGAGAAAAGCTCCTCCATGACTGCCGCGGGATCGAACTCCTCCGGCAGCGTGACGGCACCGCGGTAGACCACCAGCGGCCAGGACGGACGGTTGGGTACCAGCCCAGATCCCAAGCCTGAACTCGTTCGCTTTTCGCGGCCTGACAAGATCGACCGCCTGTTGTCTGTCCGGTCTGGCGGCCCCGGTCACCTGTTCGGCCGCTTCCTTGATGCTTTGCAGGATGCTCATGACGTTGCCTCGCCTCGGGGACCCGACGCTGATTCAACCTGCGTGGCCGTCGCTGGTTCCCGGCAGGGCTCTGCGCCCCGCGAGGTGCGCGAGGCGATCGCTGCACATCGGACGGACCTGTCGCCTTACCCCGAATGCATCTCATTGCCCATCGCCGCGGCCGGCGAAACCATATCCGGCAGCAATATGTCGTTGCGGCGTGCGAAGGTGACCAGCGTCGCTCGCACCGTCTCCGGGTCGATCTCACCGGCGATGCCCGCCTTGCAGGCATTGAGGGCGACGGCATGGGCGCCGTTGCGGCAGGCGGCGGGCCAGTCCTGCAACAGCACATACCCGTCCATCACGCTTTCGATCTTCCTCGGAAACCCCATTCCGACCAGAAGGGTGACCGGTTCTTCAAACTGCCCGCGATTCATGGCTTTGCCTCCTCTCGATTGTGCAGGGCCGCGCCGGCCGTGCCTCGGGACGCGTCCGACACCTGTTGCGCGGCCAGGAACATCAGCGCCGAGGCGGCGGTCCGCCGTTTCCAGCCGGCGGCTTCGGCCGTGTCGAGCAGTCCCGCCAGCAGCGGCTTCAGCACGCCGCGGCATTCGCTTTCATAGGCCAGAAACTCCTTTGCCTGATGTGTCGGCCCGGGCACGGGCCCAAGGTCAGCCATTGCATCCATGTCTCTCTCCCTTCAACTGATGCCCGCTCCCTGTCCAAGGGAGCGGGCGCACTGGTCGGGACCTCAGAAGTCCATGCCGGCGCCGGCCGGTATCGCCGGAGCGGCGCCTTCTTTCTTCGGCTTCTCGGCAACCATTGCCTCGGTGGTCACCAGCAGGCCGGCGACCGACGCGGCATCCTGCAGCGCCGTGCGTACCACCTTGGCCGGATCGATCACTCCCTGGCCATAGAGATCGCCGAACTCGTTGGTCTGGGCGTTCCAACCCCAGCCGAATTCGCTCTTCTCGCGCAGCTTGCCAACGATGATGGAGCCTTCCGCGCCGGCGTTCTCGGCGATTTGGCGAACCGGCGTCTCGATGGCGCGGCGGACGATCTCGACCCCGGTCTTCTGGTCGGCATTGTCCGTCTGGACTGCATCGAGCGCCTTGGCCGCCCGAAGCAGCGCGACGCCGCCACCGGGCAGCACGCCTTCCTCGACAGCCGCGCGGGTGGCGTGCAGGGCATCGTCGACGCGGTCCTTGCGCTCCTTGACCTCGACCTCGGTCGAGCCGCCGACGCGGATCACCGCGACGCCGCCGGCGAGCTTGGCCAGCCGCTCCTGCAGCTTCTCGCGGTCATAGTCGGAGGTGGTTTCCTCGATCTGGGCCTTGATTTGGGCGACGCGGCCCTGGATCTCTTCCTTGCGCCCGACACCATCGACGATGGTGGTGTTTTCCTTTTCGATCACCACCTTCTTGGCGCGGCCCAGCATCTCCAGCGTCACATTCTCGAGCTTGATGCCGAGATCTTCCGCAATCGCCGTGCCGCCGGTGAGGATGGCGATATCCTCCAGCATGGCTTTGCGGCGGTCGCCGAAGCCCGGAGCCTTGACAGCCGCGACCTTGAGGCCGCCACGCAGCTTGTTGACGACCAGCGTCGCCAGCGCCTCGCCCTCGACATCCT
>NZ_JAIUGW010000025.1:0-91871 GCF_020164795.1 Mesorhizobium sp. ES1-3 | reverse complement strand
TGGTGTGCTTGTTTATCCCCTTAAGTTTGCAGCGATAGAAGTTCGCCGACAAGTTCAGCGAGGCCAGGTTTGAAGAAACCTTTCGCTCTCGATAAGCCTCCGGGTCTTGAAGGCGGCTATAACCACCGTTTCTTCAATCGCGAAACTCTTGGCGCTTCTCCGTTTCTCGGACCAGCTTCTAAGAGCTATGGCATCTCGCAGGAGTCCGTCTTTCCACGGAAATGAGTCCGGAATCGTGGCGTGATTACTTACCGGCAAGCTACCCCACTTCAAAAGACAGCCCGCCTAGCAGCGCAGGGTAACGCCTATCCCGACGAAGCGGTGAGCGGTGATGACCCAATGACCCCGTCCCAAAGGTCTTACTGTGTGAGCAGGCGGAGGACCAGGAAAGCTTTGCAGAGAACCTCAGCAAGGGGAGCATAAAAAAGCTGGGGGTATCGCCGGCTTCGCAGTGTCTTCGACAGCGATTACAAACAGCGGCACGACAAACGACGGCCGAAAAAGGAGAAATTCGCGGCGTGGCACCCCCAGCTTTTTTATGCTCCCCTCAGACACGCCGCCTTGGAGCGTCTGCCACGCCCGCCTGCATGAGAAGCATCGTCGTCGCTGGTCAGATCAGCTATTTATAGCAACAACAAACCATTTCTTAAACAGAGCGCAAGCAGTTTAAGCACTTATTCATTAGCAAGCGCATTTTTCTTAGAAGTGTGTGCCGGCTTCGGAAAAAAATCATGCTGAAGGTCTACACTTGGTCTCCACACTGACTCGCGAAGCAGGGCTGACTGCACCGGACCGGTTCACTGGCGATGTCGTTGAAGCCATCGGAGCAGCAGGAATCTTCCGCCTAAGAGCCGTGCTCGTCGGTACGGTTGCTTTTCAGACGTATGCTGGACACCTCGGCGTAAGATTGCCTGGTGCTTCATTGCAAACCGGCGATGCCGATTTCGCGCAGCATTACTCGATTTCGTCGTCAAAGGGCATGGACAAATCCAAGCGCGTTCGCATCCGCTGTTCGGCCGCGACAGAGAGCGGAATATGCGCTGATCCGAAGACCTTCTATTTGGATACGGTCGAAACTGCAGTTCTGAACGGGCTTACCGCCGAGTTGCGCCATCCCGAAGTGATTGCCCAGTACGTCCAGACCTACCACGAAGAACGGAAGCGCCTGGCCGCCGATACCGATGCCAGGCGCACCCGTTTGGAGCGACGGCTTGAAGAGCTAACTCGGGAGATCGAGCGGTTGGTCAACGCCATTGCCAAAGGCCACGGCGACCCAGCTATATTGGGGCCGCAATCAACAACACTGAATGAAGAGCGCAAGAGCATTTTGGCAGAGTTGGATCGGGCGCCCGCTGCGACCGGAGTGATCGCGCTGCACCCTGCGGTGCTCGCCCGCTACGAGGAACAACTGAACCAACTTCAGACCGGGCTTGCCAAGGGCATTGCTTCTGGCGATTCCGAATGTGCAGAGGCGATGCGTGGCTTGGTCGAAACCGTCACGGTGTTTCGAGATCCGTCGAGAACCGGGGTCGAAGTCGAAATCGCTGGGCGGCTGACGGCACTCTTAGGCGAGCGTGCTTTCCCCCACGGCGTCAAAGGAGTGGGGGGAATGGTGGTAGCGGGAGAGCGCTACCGCCTTTCCCCAGCCAATAGCTGGCCTGTTCAGACTTCGCTGCTACGGCTGAGCACCTAGCCAAGCCGCTTGAATGGTTGAAGCACCTTGCCTGGCGCGTGCGGCAAGGTTGGCAACGACGTGCAATGACAGATTTTGAACCCGACATTCCTGGCTCAACTTGCCGGACGGAAGGGTTTTGCAAGAGATGCCGGGAAATGCAGCGCCAGCATCTGGCGGTTCCGCGAGATGAGCACCAACACGATGATGGTCGCCAGGTAGGGCAGGGCCGACAGCAACTCCGAGGGCACTTCCAGTCCCAAAGCCTGCCCCTGCAGCTGCAGGATTGTCATGCCGCCGAACAGCCAGGCGCCAAGCAGAATGCGCAGCGGCCGCCATGTGGCGAAGACCACCAGCGCCAGCGCGATCCAGCCCTTGCCGGCGGTCATGTTCTCGACCCAAAGCGGCGTGTAGGCGACCGACAGGTAAGCGCCCGCCAGCCCCGCCATCAGCCCGCCAAACAGCACAGCCATATAGCGGATCCTGATCACCCGATAGCCGATCGCATGTGACGTCTGTGGCGACTCGCCGATCGTGCGCAGAACCAGCCCGGCTTTGGTCCTGTAGAGAAACCAGCTGATGGCGACGAACATCAGCAAGCCGAGGTAGACCATCGGGTCGAAGCGGAACAGCAGCGGGCCAATCATGGGCAAATCAGACAAGATAGGTATGTTGACGCGATGCAATGCCTCGATCGGATCGCTGCCGAAACCGCGCCCGAGGAAGGCCGAAACCCCTGAGCCGAAGATCGCAAGCGCCAGGCCGGCGGCATACTGGTTGGTCAGGAAGGTCAGTGCCAGAACGCCGAACAGCAGGGATGCGGCGGCACCCGCCAGCGCGCCGGCCATGATCGCGACAGGCATGGAAAAGCCTGCCGTGACTGCCCAGAATGCAAGGGCTGCTCCCATCAGCATCATGCCTTCGATGCCGAGATTGAGAACCCCGGATTTCTCCACCACGAGTTCGCCGAGCGCCGCGAAGATCAAGGGCGTCGCGGCAATGATGGTGCCCGTGAAGATGGCAATGAACAGATCCATCAGGCTCTCTCCCGAACCAGGCGAATGCGATAGAAAATGAAGAAGTCGGCGGCGAGCAGGAAGAACAGGAGGATGCCCTGGAAAATCCGCGTCAGCGCCGAGGGCAGGCCCAACGTCATCTGCACGCCTTCGCCGCCGAGAAACAGCAGCGACATCAACAGCCCGCCGAGCACGATGCCGAACGCGTTCAGCCGTCCGATGAAGGCGACAATGATGGCCGCAAAACCATAGCCCGGCGATATTTGCGGCGAGAGCTGGCCGAGTGGGCCGGCGGCTTCCGCCATACCCGCGATCCCGGCTGCCGCACCGCCGGCCAGCAGGCCGATCCAAATCGCGGCCGACTGGCGAAATCCCGCATAGCGAGCGGCGAGGGGAGCCGCGCCGCTCACCGACATCTTGTAGCCAAGAAAGCTGCGGTCGGTGAACAGCCACATCGCGATGACGGCGACGACGGTGATGAAGATCGAGGAATTGAGCCGGTAGGCCGGATCAAAGGATTGCAGCAGTGCTGCGGCGGGCAGGAGAGCCGTCTGCGGATAGTTGAACCCGGCCGGATCGCGCCACGGTCCATGCACGAGATAGGACAGGAACAGCGTGGCGATGTACGTCATCATCAGCGTGACGAGGATTTCGTTGGTGTTCATGCGGGCGCGCAGGAAGGCGGGGATCGCGGCCCATGCCATGCCGGCGCCCATGCCGGCCAGGAACATCAGAGGCAACAGCAGCACGCTCTGGGGCTCTGGCCAGAATAGGCCGACGCCGCTGGCGGCGATCGCACCCATCGTGAACTGGCCCTCTGCGCCGATGTTCCAGACATTGGCGCGGAAGCCGACCGCCAGCCCGCAAGCGATGAGGATCAGCGGCGAGGCCTTGAGCAACCACTCCGACAGCCCGTTCATCGAACTGAGCGGCTCGACGAAGAACGCATAGAGCGTGGCCAGCGGATCATGCCCGAGCGAAGCGAAGAAAATCGAGCCAACGATGACCGTCAGTGCCGTCGCCAAAACCGGCGCGGCGACGCGCATCGGCGCGGAAGGCTCCGGTCTCTGTTCAATCCTGAGATGCAACGCTGCCACCTCTGTTCGCCGATACGCCTTCGCTCATGCCTTGGCCGGTCATCAGAAGCCCGATTTCCTCGCGGTCGGCGGTCGTGCAGACAAGTGGTGGAGACACCTTCCCCTGGCAGATGACCAGCAGCCGGTCGCAGATCTCGAACAGCTCGTCGAGTTCCTCGGAGACGACAAACACGGCCGCTCCGGCGCGGCTGAGATCGATGATGGTCTGGCGGATGAAGGCGGATGCGCCGACATCGACCCCCCAGGTCGGCTGCGAAACCAGGAGCAGCTTCGGCGTGATCGCGATCTCGCGTCCGACGATGAATTTCTGCAGATTGCCGCCCGACAGGCTTTGCGCGGTCGCTTGCGCTCCGCTGGCCTTGACCTTGAACCTGTCGATGATGCCGGTGGCGAAAGCCTTCGCCTTGCGTCGGTCGACCAACCCCTTGCGCACCGTGCCGAAGCGATGCGCCGTCAGCACGGTATTCTCCCACAGCGTGTGCGATGGCACGGCACCGCGTCCGAGCCGTTCTTCGGGAACGAAGGCGACGCCGAGTTTGCGGCGTTCCTGGGGGCGCAGGCGGGCGGCGTCGGTTCCGCGAATCCTGATCGCATCGGCGCGCTCATGGGTGCGTTCGCCGCTGAGCAGGGCGATCAGCTCGGCCTGGCCATTTCCGGAAACGCCGGCGAGGCCGACGATCTCCCCGCCATGCACATTGAACGAAACGTCCTTCAGGTCGACGCCGAAATGATCCCGGGCCTTGACCGAGAGGCCCCTGACCTCAAGCACGGGTCTGTCGCTTGGGACCGGCGGGCCGACGTGCATTTCAGGCAGCCTGGAGCCGACCATCATGCGGGCGAGCTCCAGCGATGTCGTCTCCTTGGGGCGGGCGGTGCCGGTGACCTTGCCGTTGCGCAACACCGTTGCGGTGTCGCAGAGCTCCTGCACCTCGTCGAGCTTGTGGCTGATATAGACGATGCTGCAGCCTTCAGCGGCCAATTGCCGGAGCGTCTCGAACAGCTTGACCACAGCCTGCGGCGTCAACACGGAAGTTGGTTCGTCGAGGATCAGGAGTTTTGGCGCCTGCAGCAGGCAGCGAACGATCTCGACGCGCTGACGCTCGCCGACCGACAGATCGTGCACCTGGCGATGTGGATCGATGGGCATGCCGTAGCGGAGCGAGAGGTCGCGGATCTTTTCGGCAAGCGAGGGAAGATGAAATCCGCTGCTTGCCGACAGCGCAATGTTCTCGACCACAGAGACCGATTCAAACAATGCGAAGTGCTGGTAGACCATCTCGATGCCGAGCGAGCGCGACACCGCCGGGTTGTGGGCGACGATCGCATTGCCATCGCTGTAGATCTCCCCGGAATCGGCCTGCGCCGCGCCGTAGATGATCTTCATCAGCGTGGATTTGCCGGCGCCATTCTCGCCGAGCACGGCGTGGATCTCGCCGGGTTGGATCGACAGTGAAACGTCGTCATTGGCGACGACGCCCGGATAGCGTTTGCAGATGTTGCACAGTTTTAGACGCGGGTGCATGGCGGGTCCTGCCGTGACGTGAAGCAAGGTTGGACGAGGCGCAAGCCGGCTGGCGCCGAAGCATATCGGCTTCGGCGCCAAGGCTCTTTGACGGACGATCAGCTCAGCTTGCCGATCATCCCCTTCACGAACCAGTTCATACCGCGAATGTCGTCATCGGCCAGAACGGAACCGGCGGCGACCTTGACGTTGCCGGCCTGGTCCTTCAATTCGCCGGCATAGGGGTGGACCTTGCCGCTACCGATGTCGGCCTCGAGCTGTTTCAGCTTGGCCCGGGAATCGGCGGGAATGCCTTCATTGTAGGGCGCCATCTTGACCACGCCGGCCGCCAGCCCGTCCCAACGCACCTCCGGCTTCCACGTGCCGGCAGCGACTGCCTTGGCAGCGCCGACATAGTCGC
The DNA here is from genome assembly GCF_020164795.1 of Mesorhizobium sp. ES1-3. NCBI lineage: Bacteria > Pseudomonadati > Pseudomonadota > Alphaproteobacteria > Hyphomicrobiales > Phyllobacteriaceae > Mesorhizobium > Mesorhizobium sp. ES1-3. Next base: position 86,164 of record NZ_JAIUGW010000025.1, on the reverse strand, counting down.
TGGTCCAGTCGAGGACGAACGACGTCAGCTGCTTACCCGAACCGAACTTCGCCATGTCGCTGGCGTAGCCGATCGACCAGGCGCCGCCTTCGCCTGCGACCTGAACGCCGGTCGCCGTGTCCGTCATCGAGCAGATGACGTCGCAGCCTTGCGAAATCAGCGTCTTGGCGGCCTCCTTTTCCTTGCCAGGATCGAACCAGGAGTTGAGGAAGATCGCGTTACAGGTGGCATTCGGATTGACGCTTTGCGCGCCAAGCAGCAGCGCATTGGCCGGGCCGACGATGTCGGGGATCGGGAAGCCGCCGATGAAGCCGATCTTGCCCGCTTTCGACATGTAGCCGCCGGCAGCGCCGGCGACGAAAGTACCCTCGTAATATTTGGCTTCGAAGGTGCCGAGATTGGCGAGATGGACAATGCCGGAGCAATGTTCGAAGGCCACCTTGGGGAACCGCGGCGCCACTTTCTGCATCGGTGTTCCGTGCGAGAAGCTGGTGCCGAAGATCAGCTTGTTGCCGGCGGTGGCCAATTCGCGAAAAATGCGTTCGGCGTCCTGCGGCATGAAGATGTTGTCGATGACGGTAAGTTCGACCTTGTCGCCGAACTCGGCCTTGATGGCCTCGACGCCGAGGCTGTGCTGCTTGGTCCAGCCGATTTCAGCGACCGGGGAGACATAGACGGCGCCGATTTTCAGCACCTCCTGCGCTTGCGCGACGGTGCTCAATCCCCCGGTGCCAAGTGCTGCGCCGAGCGCACCGCTGTATTTCAGGAAATTCCGTCTTGTTACGTCGTTCATGATTGTAACCCTCTGTTGGTTTTTTTCGTTGATGCCCGGCTTGCGGGTGCCGGATCTTTTTTTGGAAGATGGATGTGTAGATGCGTCGCCGCGTCGCCCGGTGCTTTCGCTGGCCTTGCGAGCGGAACCGCCGTTGTTGCCCCATCGGCCTTGCCGTCGAGATAGGGTGCGAGGGCCTCGGCCGGCGTCAGCTCGGGAAACACCTCACGGTCCATGATGTAGCCGCGCACCACGGTCCGATGGTGGGTGTCGATGAGGTCCATCGCCTGCTTCAGGCGGCCTTTCTCCAGGAGGTCGACCACCCGCGAGTGGTCGTCGAGCAGGTTACAATAGTCGAAATCGGCGGTAATGAGCGACCGAAGCAGCGTCGTACGGCGCACAAGCTGAGCATGGATTTCCTGCATCACCTTGTTGCGGCTGAGGCGCACGAAGACGGTATGGAATTCCTGACCGAGCACGTCGGCCAGCGCATCGTTGCCAGCGGCGACAGCCTGGCGCTGGCGTTCGACATGGTGGCGCAGTTCGGCCCAGCCGGCGGGGCCGAGGCGGTCGCTCAGCTGCGCGGCGACGCCCTGTTCGACCAGGGTCAGCGCGTCGTAGATCTCCAGCGCTTCCTGCATACTGGGCCGGGCGACGAAGGCGCCGCGGTTGCGCTCGATCTGGGCCAGGCCGTCATCGGCGAGGCGGATCAGCGCCTGTCGCACAACGATGCGGCTGACGTCGAATATCTCCGCGAGCTCGCGTTCGCCAAGTTTGCAGCCCGGCACCAGTCGATGATCGATGATCGCGCGCGTCAGCGTTTCCGCGATCGTTTGGGAGCGACCGCTCACGACATGGCTCTCCGCCGTTTGCAAGACATGATTGGGATGTCGTCCATATCGAACACATGCCCCTCGAGGTGCAACATATCTCGAATTCAGAATTCCATATCGGAGTGCAATCGTCGCAATCTGTCAATAAAAAATCGTGTTTTGCCACACAAAAACTTATTGATTGATATCCAATCTTATGGTTCTTTGATTTCGAAACGCTGAGCTAGGTTCATGATGAAGGGCTAGCCGAGTGAGAGGGGATGCCGATGGCAACCCGTTGCAATGACCGCGAACTTTTGAACGACTGGCATATCGTTGCCGACCGCGCGGCACTGGCTAGCGATACACCGTTCCCGACCCGCTTGCTCGGGGTCGACCTTGCCATCGATTGCAGGGATCTTCGCAAGATAGAGGTTGTGCGAACGGATACCGGGGCGACGCTCAAGAGCGCCGAGCGATACGGCTTCGTTTGGACGTGCCTCGATACACCCTGGCGCGACATCATCTATATCCCGGAGGCCAACGAGGCGGATCGTCATCTGGTCAGCGGCGGCTCCATAGCGGTCAAGGTGTCCGGCCTGCGCGCCGTCGAGAATTTTCTGGACATGGGGCATTTCCCCTTCATCCACGCTGGCTGGCTTGGCGAGGAGCCGCATACCGAGGTGGCGCCCTACAAGGTGGAAATCACCGACAAGGGCGAGGTTCTGGCAACGGAATGCAAATTCTATCAGCCGGTGGCTTCGCCGACCGCCAGGCACGGGTTTGTCGTCGACTACATCTACAAGGTCATACGGCCCTATACGGTGGCGCTTTACAAGAGCAACCCGATCCAGAAGGAGCGGCTCGACGTGATCACCTTGTTCGTGCAGCCGGTCGACGAGGAAAATTGCATCGCCCATCCTTATCTTTGTTATCTGAAGGAGGGCATGGAGGCGGCGACCGTGCGCAGCTTCATGCAGCTGATCTTCGGCCAGGACAAACCGATCCTGGAGAACCAGTTGCCCAAGCGCCTGCCGCTCGATCCGCGCGCTGAGACGCCGATCCGGGCCGACGCCGTCTCGGTCTACTACCGGCGTTGGCTGCGCGACCGCGCTGTCACCTACGGCGCCATACCGGCGCAATCCTGATTTCGGCAACGACGGTCTCGGGCGCATTGAAGGAATAGAACGATGGCAAAATGCACGGATACGGTAATCCTGAATCTCTGGCATCCGATCGGCGCGATTGCCGAGACGCCTCCGTTCGCCGTCGAGGAGACGGTGTTGCTTGAGGAGCGTGTCAGTTTTGCCGTCAGCGAGAACGGTGAACCCGTCGTGTGGCGATCGCGGCCGGGTTTGCGGCCGGGAGACCGGGCGCCGGTCATCGACATCGATGAAAGACTGCCGGCAAAGAGCGCTTATGGCTATGTCTGGACCTCGCTCGGGTCGCCGCCCGAGGATCTGTTTCCGATCCCGGAATATGCGGAAGCGGATCGACGCAAGCTCAACGCCGCGACTTTCGGCGTGAATGTTTCAGCGCCGCGCGCCATCGAGAACTTTCTCGACATGGGCCATTTCCCATACGTCCATACCGACATTCTCGGCGTCGAACCGCACACCGAGGTCAAGGAATACGATGTCGAGATTTCGGCCGACCGCGACGAGATCCTGGCGACGCGCTGCCGCTTCTTCCAGCCGATGGCTTCGACCACCTCGGACGGCGGTGCGGATGTGGACTATGTCTATCGCGTGCCGCATCCCTATTGCTCGGTGCTCTACAAATCGAGCCCCCTCGATGAAACGCGGCGCGATGTCATCGCCGTCTTTCTGCAACCGGTCGACCAGGAGCACGTGCGGGCCCACATGCTGCTGTGTGTGCTCGACGAGGACAATGAAGACAAGGTGATCAAGCGATTTCAGCAGACCATCTTCGGCCAGGACAAGCCGATCCTCGAGAACCAGGTGCCGAAGCGTCTCCCGCTCGATCCTCGTGCGGAAACACCGATACGGGCCGACAAGTCGGCCATCGCCTACCGGCGCTGGCTCAGCCAGAAGGGCGTCACCTATGGCGTCATTCCAGTAGCGGCCTGACGAGACATTTTTGGAGACGATGAATGTTGGAAGAAGCCAGGAACAAGTGGCATCCGATCGCCGCTGCCTATGATTTGCCGTACCGCCACGTCTTCCATGGCCAGTTGCTCGGCCGGGAGTTTGCCGTCTGGCGCGCCGATGACGGCTACGTCAACATTTGGGAAAACCGTTGCCTGCATCGCGGCGTCAGGCTGTCGATCGGCATCAATGATGGTCGCGAGCTGAAGTGCCAGTACCATGGCTGGCGCTATTCCAACCGCACCGCCGGCTGCACCTATATTCCGGCACATCCGGCCGACGCGCCGGCCCGCACCATCACCAACCGTACCTTTCCAGCCGTGGAACGCTATGGCCTCGTCTGGTCGTCCGAAGAGCCGCGAGGCGAGGTTCCGGACGTCTCCGGCTTGCCGGAAGGCAAGTTGCTCGTGTTGCGTGGAATCCCCGTCAACGCGCCGGCCGGCAAGGTCATCGAGAGACTGAAGGCCTATCGTTTCCAACCCAGCGCCAGGATCGACGGCGACGGCGCCGAAATCCAGGCTGAAGCCGTGCAGGATTTTGCCGTGGCGCTGCGCTCAGTGGACGGCAGCGCGCGGACACAGGGGGTCTTCTTCGTCCAGCCGGTCGATTCCAACCGTTCGGTCATTCGTGGCGTGCTGGATCAGGACGCCGATGGGGCCGTGCGCATCACCATCCTGCGCCATCACAACGAGCTTCTGTCGAAGCTGCGCGATGAGGCGGAGCGGGAGGCTGCGAACGCATCGGCGCCGGCACCGATCGAGCCGATCTACGAAAAGGTGTCCGCCGAACTCGCGGAGATGCCGGAATTGATGACGCAAGGCCGCAAGGCCGCACTGCGCGTTACGGTGGCGAGGAAATGGCAGGCGGCCGACGGCATAGCCGGATTCGAGCTTCGCCCGATCAAGGGCCTTCTGCCGACCTTCCAGCCAGGCGCTCATATCGATATCCACATGCCCAACGGCGAGGTCCGGCAATATTCGATCACCAACGGACCTGGCGAAACCGACAGCTTCGTCATCGGCGTGAAGCTGGAAAGGGATTCGAAGGGCGGTTCGAAATGCATGCACGAGACCGTTCGCGAAGGCGACGTGCTGGCGATTTCGGAGCCGCGCAACAATTTCCCGCTGCGCCGCGATGCGATCAAGACGCTGTTCATTGCCGGCGGTGTCGGCATCACACCACTGCTGGCCATGGCGCAGGCCTTGAAAAATCAGGAGCTGACGCACGAACTTCACTATTTCGCGCAAGGAAAAGAGCATCTCGCCTTCTCCGATCGCCTGCAACGCCTCGGTGGTTCGCTCGTGCCGCACCTCGGCCTCACCCCGGAGCAAACAGGCGCCAAACTGCGTGAGCTGCTTTCCCCGTACCAGAACGGCATGCATCTTTACGTCTGTGGTCCCGGCCCGATGCTGGAAGCTGCCCGAAGGACAGCGGCCGAGCAGGGCTGGCCGGAGACCGCGGTACATTTCGAATATTTCAAGAACACCAACAAGATCGACGACAGTTCCAGCTTCGAGGTGGCCCTGGCGCGCTCCTGCGTCACGCTCAAGGTGCCCGCCGGCAAGACCATCATGCAGGTGATGCGCGAGAACGGCATCGATGTGCCGTCATCATGCGAGCAAGGCGCCTGCGGCACCTGCATGGCGACGGTGATCGAAGGGGAGCCGGACCACCAGGACGTCTACCTTAACGATGCCGAGAAAAAGGCCGGGACCAGGATCATGACCTGTGTGTCGCGCGCCAAAACGGCGCGCCTCGTACTGGACATATAGGAGCTGCCGATGATCACGCTTTACGACTACGAACTGTCTGGCAATTGTTACAAGTTGCGCTTGCTGATGAGCTCCCTCGGCGTCGACCACAAAACCGTGCCGATCGACTTCTATCCCGGCCGCGAACACAAATCGGAATGGTTCCTGAAGCTCAATCCGCTCGGGCAGCTGCCGGTCATCGATGATGACGGGCTGATCCTGCGCGATGCTCAGGCGATCCTGGTCTACCTCGCGTCGAAATACGATCCCTCGGGTACCTGGTATCCCCGGGACAGCCCAGCCCAACTGGGTGAAGTGAGCCAGTGGCTGGCGTTTGCCGACGGCATCACCGCAACCTCGTCGGCGGCCCGCCTGCACGATGCGCTGTTCTACGATTTCGATGTCGATGCCGCTCGTGCGGGCGCGCACCGGCTGTTTCGCATTCTCGACGAGCATCTGTGGTTCGGCGAACAGCAAGGCCGCAACTGGATCTGTTCTTCCAGCCACCCGACCATCGCCGACATCGCCTGCTTTCCCTACATCATCCTGTCGGAGGAGGGCGGAATACCCCGGCAGGACTATCCGGCCATCCGGCGCTGGTGCGATCGGGTCAAGCGCATCAAGGGCTTCACCGTCATGTCGGGCGTGTTCCCGGCCGGACCAGCCAAGGTCGCCGCCTAGTCATTTCCAATCACAAGCGAGGCCACGCCTTGCAAACGAATTTCGGGGAGAAGAAAGAATGAAAACCCGCGCCGCTGTCGCAGTCGCTGCCGGAAAGCCGCTGGAGATCATGGAGGTCGACCTCGAGGGACCGCGCGATGGCGAGGTACTGGTCGAGATCAAGGCGACCGGCATCTGCCACACCGATGAATTCACGCTGTCGGGCGCCGATCCCGAAGGCATCTTCCCGGCCATTCTCGGCCATGAAGGCGCCGGCGTCGTCGTCGATGTCGGCAAGGGCGTCACCTCGGTCAAGAAGGGTGACCACGTCATTCCGCTCTATACGCCGGAATGCCGGCAGTGCCCGTCCTGCCTGTCCAGAAAGACCAATTTGTGCACCGCCATCCGTGCCACACAAGGCCAAGGCCTGATGCCGGACGGCTCGTCGCGCTTTTCGATCGGCAAGGACAAGATCTTCCATTACATGGGCTGCTCGACCTTCTCCAATTTCACCGTGCTGCCCGAGATCGCGGTCGCGAAGGTCAATCCCGACGCCCCCTTCGACAAGATCTGCTACATCGGCTGCGGCGTCACCACCGGCATCGGCGCCGTCATCAACACCGCCAAGGTCGAGCAAGGTGCTACATCAGTGGTCTTCGGCCTCGGCGGCATTGGCCTCAACGTCATCCAGGGCCTGAAGCTTGCCGGCGCCGACATGATCATCGGCGTCGATTTGAACAACGACAAGAAGGAATGGGGCGAGCGCTTCGGAATGACGCATTTCGTCAATCCGAAGGAGATCGAGGGCGACATCGTCCCCCACCTCGTCAACATGACCAAGCGCGGTGCCGACCAGATCGGCGGCGCCGACTACACGTTCGATTGCACCGGCAACACCAAGGTGATGCGCCAGGCGCTGGAGGCTTCGCATCGCGGTTGGGGCAAGTCGGTGGTCATCGGCGTCGCCGGCGCCGGCCAGGAGATTTCGACCAGGCCGTTCCAGCTCGTCACCGGCCGCAGCTGGATGGGCACCGCCTTCGGCGGCGCACGCGGTCGCACCGACGTGCCAAAAATCGTCGATTGGTACATGGACGGCAAGATCCAGATCGACCCGATGATCACCCACACGCTGAATCTCGAGGACATCAACAGGGGATTCGACCTCATGCATGAGGGCAAGTCGATCCGGAGTGTCGTGGTCTACTGAAGACGGCCACACGCCGCCGACTGCGGTTCGACGCAACCCTGCTGATCGCGCCACGCGCCAGGTTCAGTTCACCGGCCGCATTCGTGAAGCTCAGATGACGTGCCGCTGCATCGAAGGACGGCAGCGTCGTGAGGGATGGCAGTTTGCGGGGCACTGTCTCTCTGCTCACGTATTATCGATCATTACTCGTTTGTTGCCGACGACGCGCGCCTATCGCGGCTGAGCCGCCCTAACTCTCATTCACACTCAAATTTGATGGAGAACTCCGTGGCATCGCTTACCGGCGAGAAAATCGTCGTCGTTGGCGGCAGCTCCGGCATCGGCGTCGGCGTCGCCGCTGCGGCCCTGGCTCGCGGCGCAGAACTTGTGATCATTGGCCGCTCGCAGGACAAGCTCCTCAAGGCGCGCAGCGCCAGCGTTGCTAGCCGATTTTAATGATGACCTTGCCTTTGGCGCGTCCTGTCTCGACATAAGCTAGAGCCTCATTGGTCGCTTCAAATGGAAAGATCCGATCCGCAACCGGGCGGATGACGCCGGATTCGATGAGGGATGTGATCTTGCTCAGCTGATCACCCTGTGCGCACATGAACAGGAACGAATAGCTCACGCCACGCCGTCTGGCTTTGGCCCGGATACCGCGGCTGAGGAAGCGCAGCACCAGCCTAAGCATCAAGTTCAGTCCCTGTGCCTTGGCAAATTCGGGATCCGGCGGACCGGAGATGGAAATGAGCTTGCCGCCCGGTTTCAGCACATTCAGGGATTTTTCAAGCGTTTTTGCGTCCTGACTGTTCAGGACGACGTCGTAGCCCGACAAGACTTTCTCGAAGTCGTCTTTCCTATAGTCGACGATGATGTCGGCGCCGAGAGCTTTAAGAAGATCGGCGCCCGCCGCGCTCGCCGTCGTCGCGACGGTTGCGCCAAGATGCTTGGCAAGCTGGATAGCGAACATGCCCACTCCGCCGGAACCGGCCTGGATGAAGACTTTTTGGCCTTTATTCAGATTGGCCGTTTCGACCAGCACCTGCCAAGCCGTCAGGCCGACCAGAGGAATGGACGCGGCCTCCTCCATGGTGAGATTTTTCGGCTTCAACGCTACGTCGGCTTCGTGGATGGCAATGTATTCGGCCAACCCACCTATCCGGCCATCGCGTGGCCGCGAATAGATTTCGTCGCCCGGCTTGTACTTGCGGACTTTTGACCCAACCCGCACGACGGTTCCCGCTACGTCGTGCCCCAGGACGAAGGGTGGGTGATAGGGCAAAATGAGTTTGAATTCCCCATCCCGGATTTTGGAATCTAGAGGGTTGAGGCCTGCGGCATGAATCTCGACCAAGACATCATTGTCCTGGAGAACTGGTTCCGGCATCTCTGCCAGCCGCAGAATGCCCTTCTTGCTGTACTTATCAACGACGAAAGCCTTCATGGCAGTTGCCTTCCAAAAACGTGTTAGCCGCGCGAGGTAGCCGCGGGCGGGGTGACCTGTCGTGTGCGTCCGTTCAGCCGCCGTTGAGTGCTTCGTCAAGTGCCGTCGTCTGGGCCTCGACGAAGGCCTGGGAGATGGCGGCTTTCGCTTCAATGGAGTCGAAGTTGTGGTAGGCACCGGGCACTACGTGCAAGGTACTGGCGACGCCGGCCTGCTGCAGCCGCCGGGCGTATGTGACGTCCTCGTCGTGGAACAGGTCATTGGTGCCGACGCCTATCCATGCGGGCGGCAGGCCGGAGAGGTCGCCGTAGCGGGCTGGTGCGGCCAGCGGGGGCACGTTACCTCCCGCGGTGGCGGGGCCGAGGTAGGAGCGCCAGCCGAACCGGTTGCTAGCCGGGCTCCAGAGGCGGAGCCGCCGCGGATCGATATCGGTGCGGGTTGTAGTCCGGTCATCCAGCATTGGATAGGACAGCAGTTGCAGGACCGGACGGATCTCGCCGCGTTCCTTCGCTAGCAGCGCCAACGCCGCGGCCAGACCGCCTCCGGCGCTGGCGCCGCCGATGGCAATACGAGCGGGGTCGACGTTGGGTTGGCGGGCGAGCCATTGCAGCGCGGTGTAGCAGTCTTCCAGCGGCGCCGGGAACGGGTGCTCGGGCGCCAGCCGGTACTCCACCGAGACGACGACGATGTTGAGCTGATCGGCGATCCGGCGGCAGAAGCCGCTGTCCTGGGCCGCGTCGCCGAGCACCATTCCGCCGCCGTGTATCCACAACAGGGCCGGGGTCCGAGGCTGGGCCGACGCCGGGCGGAAGATGTGTACCGACACGTCGGCGTCCACGGACACGATCTGCGCGTCCGGCCGCCGAGTGATCCTGGTGAGCTTGGTGAGGACCCGGAGCGCGGGAAGCGTTCCGGCGGTGATGATGGTGCGGGGAAGGAACCGCGCGGCCGGCAGCTGTGGGTTGAAGGGTAGCTCGGTCATCGTGTTTCCCTGCCTGATCGAGGGCGAGGTGCCGGGTGTGCGGGGGCTTGTCGCGGAACTGAGGGTCATGGTCAGAGCTCGGTGTCCACGAGGGCCAGGGCGTTGCGCAGACCCTGCTCGAGGAGGTCGTCGGAAAGCTGCCGGTCGGTCAGGGCGCGGGAGAGTTGTAGCGTCCCGGCCATGAGGCCGAGGAGGCTGAGCGCCTTCACGCGGGCCGAGGGCGGATCTTCGGGTGCGATGCGGGCGGCGAGGCCGTCGATGACGACCAGCACGCCGTCGGTGTACGCTTGCCTGATTGCATCTGGGCTGCGCCCGATCTCGTCGAGCAAGGCAGCGTTGGGGCAGCCGTCGCCTAGGTTGTCACGGTGGTGGGCCGATAGGTACCAGCGCACGATCTGCTCAAGGCCGGCCACGCCGGGCTCCGCCTGTTCGACGATGTTGGCGTGCAGTGTGTGCAGTTGGTCGGCGACTGCCTCCGCGACGAGGCTGTCCTTGGATTCGAAGTGGGCGTAGAAGGCGCCGTTGGTCAGGTCCGCGTCCTTCATGAGTGTCGCGACTCCGGAGCCGTCGATACCGTCCCGCTTGAGCCGTCGACCGGCCGTCGCAATGATCCGCTGCCTCGTCTCCTGCTTGTGTTCTTTCGTGTAACGCACCATGCGTTCCTCCATCTCAGCCGGGCTTGCGCTCCGGATAGGGTATGACTGGTTAGTGGATCTCGGCGGCGATCAGGTCGGCATCCGGTTGAACCTGCGGATGACGCGGTCGAAGATCCGGGCCGGGGCGACGCGGTACACCGCGTTGATGGTCCAGGCGGTCGTACCGGCGGTGCGCCGTAGTTTCGGGTTCCGGTCGGTGGCCGCCGCGACGATCACCTTGGCGACGACGGCGGGGTCGTCGCCGTTGCTGAGGTTCTTCTCCAGCAGCTCGTCGTAGTTGCGCCGTCCCGCCGCATAGAGCGGCATGGGAATGTCGGCCTCCACGCTGTGGCCTGCGAACGGAGTGTTGATCGGGCCAGGCTCGACGAGCAGGACCCGGACGCCGTATTCGCGAACCTCGTGGTCCAGCGACTGGGAGTAGCCATTGACCGCGTGCTTGGTCGAGACGTAGAGGGCCATGAACGGGCTGGGGACGAACCCGCTGAGGGAGGAGACATTGATGATGCGTCCGCGCCCTAGGGCGCGCATGTGCGGCAGCACCGCCTTGGTCGTGCGCATGACGCCGTAGACGTTGATGTCGAAGATGTCCTTCGTCCGGGCGATCGAGAACTCCTCGGCTGCGCCGGTTGACCCAACGCCGGCGTTGTTGACCAGGACGTCGATGTGCCCGAACCGGTCGATCACCTGCTTGACCGCTGAGGCGACGGATTCGTCGCTGGTCACGTCGAGGTCGAGGTAGGTCACCCCGGCAGGCGCGGTGAGTTGCGCGGTGTTGCGGCCGGTTCCGATCACCTGGAAACCTGCGGCGGCCAAGGCGGTCGCTGCGGCCTTGCCGATGCCTGAGGTGGCGCCTGTTACGAGCGCAACCTGCGAAATTGATGTCATTACGAGCTCCTATTTAGAATTATGATCATACGACAATAGCCTTTCAGTGATCGCAATGCAAGGATTAACTTATGTTCGTACTCTCATGGAGCACGAGACGAGAATCACAGCGGGCCGGGCGGGTGACGGTGAGCCGGTCTCGCATGGGCCGGCCTTCTTGGTCGACGTGGAAGCTGCGATCGCGCGCCGGAACGACGCCGAGATCCGCAACAAGAAGCCCGGCGTGCCGATGCGATTCCTGTGGGCACGCACGCCGGGAGGTGGCACGGATGGTTAGCCAAGTCCCTTCGGGTCGAGCCGACGCCGGTGGTCTCGGTTCGTCCCATGTCTTGGCTCATGGTGACACAGTCGCTTGAGAACGCGTGCCCGACAACTTTGCCACTTGGAATCTCTGCGTGCCGCCTGATCGCTGCACTTGTTAAGCTCGCGTGATATCGATAACATTTCCGAGATCCGATTGGGTTCGTACTCTACCCCTGCTTGGAACATCGGGTCATACGGGTGGTAGGAGCTTGCCCGCATTGTTGGGCCTTCGGGCTCGGTCATTGGGCTCGACTGCTGTGAGGCCTTTTTCGACTATGGCCGCAACGAAGCGGCAGGCGCGGGCATGCGCAACGTCGTCTTTCTCGAAGCGGATGCGGAAACCTATGCGTTCGAACCGATCCATGACTTCCGCTTCTCACGCTTCGGCATGAAGTTCTTCGAAGATCCGGTTGCCGGCCTCGGCAACATGCACGCCAGCCTAAGGCCCGGCGGCACCATGACAATGATCGGGCGCGAACTGGCCGAAAATCCGTGGCTGTCGATCCCGAGGATGTCGCTCTCCGCTTCTTGCCGTGGTCGAGCGAAAATGGTGATTGTACATTTGACAAACCCAGCCTCGGTTAAGGACGGGCCGCATCGCCGAATTGTCTGGTTTGTACCATTTCACCTAAGCTGGCTTGCGAGCTACTTTCACAAGGATTACGTTTCGTTTTCGACATGGCGCATTTGCCATGAACGAACTCGATGAATCGAAAATGCTCATCCAGGTCGCCAAGGAAAAGCACGGACAAAACCGGGATCACCCTCAGCCAAGAACGCGAGCTTATCGACTTGCTAGGTCCAGCCAGTCTGCCCTCGCTATTGCGCGAAGCCCTTTTGCTAAAAAATAGCACTCAGCCCTAGGCACCGGGTGTCAGGCAAATGCCGTGGCAGCCACCAGGATGATCCCGATAGCCGCCGAAGTCATGACGACGACCATAGCTATCTCGAACGGGCCGCCGCCGTTCCGTAAGCGTCCTGCCATTTTTGGCGCTCCCCAGTCGTTCCCGACCTATTGTTTTTCCGTTCCCCAAAGGAAAGACCAGAAGCGGCATACAGCGGAATCACGTATGTTAATGGCGGGTAAAATGGTGCTAAGGCGCGCATGGAGCCGTACCGGACGCCCGACGGCATCTTGATTGGCTCCAGCTCGTGGAAGGTGACTGCGACGAGGGATCGGTGATTGAACTCATTCGGGTCACCTCCCGATTCCGACCCGGCAGGTTGAGCGTCTGACATCTTCGTTATGAAGCCAAAAGCTGCCATTCCGTTGAGCCCTTTTTCTGCTGTGCGTGGCAGCATCGGAGCGGGCTTAGCTGAACCGATGATGTGAGATGAGGCCGCGATTGCCCACAACGTTTCCAGCATCAACCTAGTTGGCATGGCAGAAGCAGGGATATGTCCTTGCGAAGGGATGATCGCGCCGCGCCCGCGCCTCCCTAAGCGATTACGTTACCGAATTCCTCCAACGCGACGGCGGTACCAAAGCGACCTTGAGGATAGCCTCGATCGGCGCGTGTGACGGCGAGACGCCGGCCGCATGGATCAGGCCCATCACGACGCCGGCCGATCGCTCGATGGCCGAGACGTCTATTGGATGGTGCATGTCCGCGACGAGGATCATCTCGCCGGGGAGGTATAGAAATGAGCAATTCATTGTTGTGATCGCGGCAGGTCCGATCGGCCAGGCCGCGTCGTTAGGTTCGTCCGCTTGCCCGGGTTGACAAATGGACCGAGTAGTCTAGACTGAACGGTCTAGGCGCTCATTATGGAGGAGCAGTTATGCGTGTTGCCAAAGATGAAGTGGACAAAAAGCTGGAGCTTCCTGGTGCCGTCATTCGTCAGCGGACCGGGTTCGGCGACGTCACCGGATACGGAAAAATCAGTGGCGAGTACTTCAGTCTCGCAACTGGCGTCGACACGACGCCCCTTTTTCAGGGACTCCACGGCAATGCCTGCCAGTGTCCCCACTGGGGCTTTGTGTTGAAGGGACAGATTACGACCACCGACGTGTCTGGGAACAAGGAGACAGTTGCTGCGAATGACCTGTTCTACTGGCCGCCTGGGCACAACGTGAAGGTGGACGCCGATGCGGAGATCGTGATGTTCAGTCCGCAGCACGAACATACCCATGTAATCAATCACATGATCGACAAGGTGAGCGGCCACGCTTGACCAAACTGATTTGTGCCCCCATTCGCGACGCCCGACCGGAGAGGTTTGGGCGCCGCGAACGTGTTTTCGTGCAAAGCTAGGTTCCTGATCTGATGCATTCAACGAAGCAACACCTAATTCAGGCGGGACTGAGAATGCTCCTGGAGCAAGGCTATAATGGCCTCGGAATTCAAGCCCTGTTGGACGCGACGGATACGCCCAAGGGATCGTTCTATCATCACTTCAGGGACAAAGAGGATTTCGCCCTGCAGGTATTGGACACCTACATGGCCGGCGTGCACGCAGGCCTCGATGCAAGCCTGCTCGACGAGGCGCTGCCCCCGCTCGCGCGCATCCGACGCTTTTTTGATAGGACCCAGGAAAGCTATCGACAGGAGGGTTATCTCGGCTGCCTCATGGGCGGGCTCGGACAGGAACTGTCCGGTGTGAGCGAGGTGTTCCGGCGCAAGATCGACTGGTGCTTGTCATCGGTCTCCGAGCGGATCGCGAAGTGCCTGAGCGAGGGGCAGCGGAAAGGCGACGTCCCGGCAGCCTGCGACGTGCACGAGATGGCAGACTTGTTGGTGAATTGTTGGGAGGGCGCAGCCCTGCGCAGTCGCCTGCGGCGAGACCCAGCCTCGCTGGCAGCGATGCTCGATTTCTACATCAATGCCGTCGCCAGTACGACGAGAGCGCCGTAGCGTTTCGCTGTGCGCCCGTATTCGTCCGACAACCAGTTCGAAGCGCGACTTTTCCGAAAACACTCATTCAAAGAGCGATGGAACGTCGTGGGACCTATGCCGATGCTGCCATATCTGGTGCAAGGATCATCAGTCGACCATGCATTCAGCGGGATCGTGTCCCTCTGGGTGGTGTAGCTGGTGGCATTTGTTGCGACCTCGACGGTGAAATGTTGCGATCTGCCCGGACCGCAATCGAACCAGCATTGGACGCCATCGTTCGAAATGCGAAAGCTGCGCCGAAGCGGGCGACCATCGCGGGCCGTCACAACACTAAACCGCAGCGTCATGAGCGGGAACGTCCGCAACCGCCGGCAGGGAAGGCGCCAGCTCCAAGTCGTCAAAAAAAGCTCGAGCGGTCCGGGAGGCGGCCTGCAGTAGCGGTCGACCGGCAAAAAAACCGCGCGCTATCGACGAGTTCCCACAACCTCTTTTCGAGGAAGCGCTTGATCACCCGAGCTTCCAGGCGGCGCTGGATTTCCAGATGCGCCGCCATGGCGACAGTTATTGGCATCTCCATCGTGCTGTTGTGCGAGACGACGAGAGTCTAGACCGCTCGACAATTCGTCACTGGCTCCAGGGATCAAAATCGCCGCGCAGCGTGGCGAGCATGGAAGTACTAGCTCGGAGCGAGCGTCGTATCGTCTTTCGTCGGGGTATTTTAAAGCGA
Source organism: Mesorhizobium sp. ES1-3 (assembly GCF_020164795.1). Lineage (NCBI taxonomy): Bacteria > Pseudomonadati > Pseudomonadota > Alphaproteobacteria > Hyphomicrobiales > Phyllobacteriaceae > Mesorhizobium > Mesorhizobium sp. ES1-3. The sequence goes on along the minus strand of NZ_JAIUGW010000025.1, from coordinate 71,041 downwards.
AACTCCCGCTTCAGACGCGCTCCGCCTCCGGCCACATTCTCGATGACATCGGCTCGGCTGAACGCCGTCGGCTTGCGTGGCACTTGCCTGACTGGAATGGGTTCGGCGCGTGATTATCAGCGGGTCAACTGATTACCGGAAATTCCAGGCGGCCGCGTTGAAACAGCGTTACGCCATCCGTTTCCCCGGTATCACCTATGGTCAGTCGGATGCTGCAAATGACGGCTATCGAGTTCAGCGCGAGCAACAGGACGATGGTGGCGCCCAGTTCATCGACCCCGACCTGATGTCCGGCGTCATCGACCCACCTGTGCTTGCGATGGAAATGGCGGATCTGATCCGCTTCAAGACTGCGACGCTTACTGCGTTCGGTTTGCAGCGCAACGGCGTTTGGGGCGAGGAGACGGCATCGCAGAAGGTCGAGCATCTCGGGTTGATGTACGGTGCGTTGGCCGCGCACCCGCACGGACCGGCACGCTGCTATGGCGTTCCGACGCAGCATTTGACCTTTGCCCTGCTCGTCTTCCCCTCTGTCTGGGACTGGTATGTGCAATGGCGCGAGAGGCGGCGCGGGTTCTACACTTCATGGGAGGTGGACATGCTGCGAATTTCTCTCGCGCTCACCCGCAGGGACACGGGCTGGCTAAGGCAGCAACCTCATCTGGCGTCGCGGATTCGTCCCATCAATGGACTGGTGCCGATAGGGTGGCCTGCTATGACGCGCTGAAGCCGGCTGATGTGCCGGCACCTGCTACGCCTAAAGTTGAGCCGACGGCGACAATAGAAGCGCGCGCCGAACGGGCATGCGATATGCTCGCCCTGGGCGCGATGCTCTCCGGCGTCGAGAATTGCCAAGATGGCGATGTCGCCATATACCAGCGCACGGGACCTGCCCAGCATAATAGTAACGCTCTGTGATTTCAGCGATCAAATCCTCACTCTGCCTGATCCAATCTCACATGGTTTGGCCGGAGAACCGGAATATGTCGTGCTGTGCAAATTTCACCATCGCGACAGAGAGCCGGAGAAAAAGCCTTAAGGACGAGCACTCAACGGCATTCTCACCCCCCTCCGGCGGAGGTTCGAAATGGCGAACAAGAAATGGGACAACTCCCTCCCGAGCGTAGCGGTGGCGGCTTGGGAGAGCGCCACCGAGAGTGAACGCAAAGAAGCCTTGGCGCATGCAACTGAATTCCTCGACACTTTACCGTTCAAGGGAAAACGGGTCACTAAGAGTCAATCGCTTTCGTGGCCACGAAAAGGCGTTTACCGAGATGATGGCTCGCCAATAAGGGGAATCCCAGACGAGATCAAAAGAGTCACGGTGCTTGTTGCCGGCTTTATCTTGGCAAAGGTTCCCTTCGACACCCCCGCTGTCGCTTGGATCTTCCATGACATCGGCCAGCTGTTGAAAGATGAGATCCCCCTCGGTGACGGTGACATAGGTTGGCATTAAAGCCCAACTCGCGATGACCATCAGCCGGCAACCAGCTAAGAGCGTTGCTGGATCAGGTGTCAGAGCGTCGTATTCCTGTGAGAGCTTGATGATGTGCTCGACGTCCGATGTGACGGCCCGAGAAATCGGCAGGAGTGACATCGTAGCTGAGGGCATTTGCCGAACACCGAAGCATAGGCTGCAAAGTTATCCGGGCCACAATGCTGCCGTCCCGAAGATCACGGCAATTCCGAGTGCCGCCAATGCCATAACCGCAACCATGGCGGCCTCGAACGGGCCACCGCCATTCCCTTTGTCCGACATTATGGATGATCCTCAACACGCACACATCACCGTCTGTGCCCCGCCTCGTGAGGTCACTTACATATGTTAATCCTCTTCCCGAAAATCCTGCAACGAGGCGTGCCGCAAATCCTCTTCGCCGCGCAAGTGCTTCACGCGGCCGATAATCCCGGGCTTCACCCATTGCGTCGCCGGCCGCTTCATGCCCTTCGGCGCCAGGCCTGCGTGCTCCTGAACACGTTTCCACAGCCGATCGCGGATTGCCCGGCTGGAATTGATGAATGCGGAGCCGACATATTGGCCCGTCTTGCGATCGGCCATCAGGGCGAAAGCTGGCTTGCCGGGTTCTCGTTCAACGCCTAGCAGCTCGTACTCCTCGACCGTATAGCATTTCGCTTTCAGCCAGTTCGTCGACGGGCCGCTGCGATATTTGCTGTCGCGTCGCTTCGAGACCATGCCTTCCATGCCGGCCAGGTCGATCAGGTGGAAGATGGCGCTCGCCTCGCCCGGTAGCGCCTGGCTGAATTGGATGCGCTGCCCCTCGGGGATCATCTCGGCAAGGATCTCGCGCCGGTCCTCCAGCGGCATGTCGCGAAGATCGTAGCCGTTGACGTGCAACAGGTCGAAGGCAACGAAATACAGGTCATGCTGCCGGTTGGTGATTGCCTTGCGCAGTGCGCCGAAGTCCGACAGCCCGGCCTCGTTCAACACGATGATCTCGCCGTCAATGATGGCGCTTTCGACATCGAGGTCAGCGGCGGCTTTGGCGAGGTCTCGGTATTTGGCCGTCCAGTCGAGTCCGCGCCGCGTGAAGATCCGCACACCGCCGTCATCCTTGATGATCTGCGAACGGTAGCCGTCGAACTTGACCTCGTGAATCCATCCTTCGCCCTCGGGAGGCTTCTCAACCAAGGTCGGCATCAGCGGATCGATGAACTTCAAACGCATGCCCTGAGCGTCATTCCGGAAACCGATCGTCATGATGCACGATGGCATCGAATACCGTCTCATAAACGCTGCCGGTCTCTTCTTCGATTTCGGTGCTACTGATTCCGATCGCCTTCGCCTCCGCAAAAAGCCTCTGGATTGCCTCAGCAACCGAAATCACGTCGGAGCTTGCGAGCCCTGAAACATTGCTCGCGATCCACTGGTCCAGGAAATTGATGCCGCGCGTGCTCATTGCCAGGCCTCCGAAAGCGGATGGCCCGCGCCTGCCCACACCCCCTGGCGCGGGCCGACCAAGGTCCTGGAGGGACGTTGGTCAGCAGCAGTCAAACACCGGCTGCCGGCGATTCAATCAGCTTTAGCTAAAATTGTTCCGAAACTGCAAATGCCTGATGCAACAAAGCTTGGGCCGCCACGTTGCCCACCACACCATCGGATTGAGGCGACGATGACGAAGTATCAGGTCGAAGAGATCTACGGCGAGACGGTCGTGTCATCTGGCACCGTCGTGGAGAACGATCCCATGAAAGCCGCCGAAGCGACGGCGGGTCAAAGGGTCTTGCCGAGGGCACGACAGGATCATTGGTTCCGGGTGGTCGATGAGGACCAGGCCGCCGTATACGAATACAGTTTGGCCGGACCTGACGAGCGTCCAGAAGATTGGACGAAACACTCCGATCTCGGCTCACCGATCGGGGGGCACGAGCGTGAATCAGATGCCGCCGACGAGCAAGATGTCTACAATTGCCCCATCTGCGGACAGCCGGTCGACATGCACGATCTGCGTCAGGTGATGTGGCACGAGCAGTCGAGGCATGAGCGGCTGAAGCCCGAAGTCGTCAAAGGTCCCTGAAACGCAAAAAGCCCGCCGGCCGGAGCCAGCGGCTCAACGACAGAATGGGTGGGGAAATGAGATGGCGCCAAGGTTCATAGCAAAACAGCTTTCCTGGCCGGCTGGTATCGTCGGCTGGCTCATCCGAGAGGGTATGAACCGGGGCGACGCCCGGCTGAACAACTTCGCTCTCGATCAATTGCAGCTGGTTCCTGAGGATCGAGTGTTGGAAGTCGGTTTCGGCGGCGGCGCAGCAGTGCCGGGCCTTGTCCGTGGTGCGTCATTCGTCTGCGGTGTTGATCGCTCCCCTGATGTGGTGAGCGCCGCCGCTCGCCGGTTTGCCAATGTGGTGCGCGCCGGACGCGCCGAGTTTCACGTCGGAGCGGTTGAAAAGCTGCCCTTGCGGGATGCGACATTCGACAAAGCCCTCAGCGTCCACACAGTATACTTCTGGCAAAGCCTGAAAGCCGGATCTGCTGAGTTGGCACGAGTTCTCAGGCCTGGCGGGCGAATCGTTTTGGGCTTCCTTCCCAAGGCGCATATGGACCGGATGAACATGCCAGCAGATATCTTCACCCCACGTGATCCGGACGAGATCACAGCTGCTCTGCAAGGTGTCGGGTTCAGCGAGACGGAGGTTCGAAAACCGAACTCGGAGACGGCATGGGCCGTCGCGACAGGTATACGAAACTAAGCTGTCCGCGTGCGGAATGTTGCGGCAACAAAAAGCCCGCCGGCCCGAGCCAGCGGGCAGCTGACAGAGTGGAGGGCCGCCCGGAGTAGACGGCCAGCTCCCGAACATCTGTCTGCGACACATGTTCCACTGAGGCCCGCGCCCCCCGCAAAGGAGGGCGCGGGCCGGCCATCGTCGCGAAAAGACCGGACGCGCCGCGCCGCCTTCGCCCGAACTTGCGACTAGTCGAGCTGTTCCCGACCCGAACACTAAAAAGCCCGCCGGCCGGAGCCAGCGGGCAGGTCACAAAGGGAGGACCGCCGGGAGTGTAAAGCGGCCCGCTCCCAAACCTTTGTCTGTGACACATGTTCCAGCCCGCAATAAAAAGCCCGCCAGGGTGGGACCTGGCGGGCAAGGCTCTGGAGTACACTGGCATCAACCAGCATAGGTCAATGTTCCGCTCCGGTTGGGCACTTCTGGACTCTTCGTCGCGACGGACGCATTCTGCCCCTTGGGGAGCATGGGGCGTGGACAAAAATCGGTACGACAACCGGTCTGATCAGTGGCGAAGGCGAACTGGCGCCAGGCGCTCGCGCGCACGCAGATGGGCGAACGTCCCGCTTCGCCTGATCGTTGTCACGGTTACTGCGGCCGGCGCATTGGCCGCGCAGACGCTCCTGCAGCACAGCGACCGTTTGCCGGAGCTCAACCTGTCGAACTTGCTCGAGCCGAAGCCGGAACTGATCGCCGGCGTGGCGTCGGTGATCGACGGCGACACGATCGAGATCCACGGGCAGCGTATCCGCTTCAACGGCATCGACGCGCCCGAGAGCCGGCAGTATTGCGACGACGCCAGGGGATTCGAATATCCATGTGGCCGGCGGTCGGCCGAAGCGCTCGACAGCTTCCTGGCAGCCTCCAAGCCGGTGCAATGCACCTTTGTCGATTGGGACCGCTATCACCGCTTCGTCGGGGAGTGCTGGCGCGCTGATGGCGCCAGCGTCGCCGCCTGGATGGTCGAGCACGGCCAGGCTCTGGATTGGCCGCGCTACAGCCATGGCGCCTACGCCGCCCAACGGGCAACGGCCGGGGCGGCCAAGGTAGGTGTGTGGGCTGGCAAGTTTCAGGCGCCTTGGGAGTGGCGCGCGGAGCACGCCGACGGCGCGGCGCCGTCGCGCCAGCCGCTCGGCATCGTCAGCCGCAAGCTTGTCGCGCAGAGCGGCTATTCGTGCGAGCCGCGGCGGACGTGCAAGCAGATCGGTTCGTGCGACGAAGCCCAATGGTATCTGCAGAACTGCTCATGGGGCGGAAAGCTGGACCGGGACGGCGACGGCGTGGCGTGTGAGACGCTCTGCTGATGAAGACGCAGTCAGATCGCAGACCTTGCCCCTTAAGCGAGGATTCGTGGGAGATGGCGGGCGTTTAACACCTCCGCTTGGCAAACGCTTGAAGGAGGGCTTCACATACCGCCGTCCGGCAAACACGACGTTCGCGATCCCTCTTGCCGTGGCCAGGGCTCCATCTTCGGCATTCGGTCGATACCGGGATTCGCGGCGCGTCACGAGCAGGCAGAGGCAACCTTGCAAGCGGTCGCAGCCCCGCCTACGCATCATCGATGATGTCCCGCACCTACGAGCAGTGGATACCAAGGCGCCTACGCGATCCGTTCGAAAAGGCACTCGCTATGGATGCTGGCCATGTCCTCGATTTCAGCGACCGAACATTTGCAGACTTCTTCTTCGAAGTGATGAGTATAGATACTTCCATTACGAACCATTTCGACGCCAGGGGAAGGTCCAAGGCGAAGCGGCTCCGATCGTTCATCGAAAAGGCGCCTGCGGGAGTAGTTGCGAAGTTGCTGCGCGAGCTTTGGGAATATCGCGAGTCCTTGTCGTGGCCGAGCGTCGGCATCAGAGATAACTACTTTTCCGTTGTCGCGATCTTTGAAGGCGCGCCCGATCACATTTGACTCATCAGTATTTGAGGCGTTCGAGCCAAGTCAGACACTGGACGAGCTGATTGCGGCGATCCGTCGTGATCTCGATTCAAAGAAGCCCCAGGCGGCTTTGGACCGTCTGCACACCTACTGCATGAAGCAGTTCGCTTCGCTCGTGCGCAACCATGGCGGTGAGTGCGCGGCGAACGATGCGCTGCACGCCAGGGCTGGTCGGTACGTTAAGCTGCTGACTGTGCAGCGCAACCTTACTGAGATGTCGGAGCACATAATCAAAAGCTCAATCAGCGTTTTCGAGTCGTTCAAATACGATCAGGAACAACGAACATGCTGGCAGATCTGCGTGCGGTGAAGGCGTCGATAGAGTTGGAGCCGGCGAAAATGATAGAGGGCTGAGAATCGGCGGCCTTGGCAAACGCGACGTTTTCGTATCCTCGCTTCTCTTCCTCCGACGCCCCCGGGCATGGGCAACGAGCGTTATCGGCACGGGCGGGTTTGCCACGCTTTCTTATTCGAACTGACCACGATTTGGAGGCGGCAGCTAGACAGTCTGCCGATCCTCGCACATCCTCTACGCCAGTTGTCCGACCCGCTGGGCGGCATTCCGGTCGTCGCGGCGGCTGCCCCGCACCCCGCCCGCCAGCTTCGCAAGGGGCACCAACAACCTGTGGCTGTTGCATGCCAAAGACGCCGGTCTGGGACGAAAACTACCTCTTCTCGACGCGCGAGCCCGCCGAGGCGGTGTGGATGGATGCCCAACGCATTGGGGTAGCGAGCCACGTCGTCTAATCTCTACAACGGGCTGATCGAGGAAAAGGGGCCGCCCGAGCAGCTATTCGGCGCCCAGCGAGCAGCGCCTTTGGGTCCGGCAAGTCACGCGCCCTTCCGTGAACCACTCATGGGCAAGCAAAAGACGAAACTCGTCGCTACCAAGTGAGCAACACGCTGACGGTCCGAGTGCGTGACCTGTCCAAAGCCGGTGAACTCCTAGACAACGCGGGCCGAGGTCAGTACAAAATAGCCGTCGGATTAAGGTCCGATTCTGAAATAGGTCTCTTGCGCGCGCCCATGGCTACCGGAACCTCGAACAGCCGGCCCTCGGCGTATCGGGGCCAAATCGGGCGAAGCGCAGGTGCGAGGACGCGGACGACGGTTGGCGCATCGTCGCGGGACAAGCACACAACGAACAGGTCAACGGCCTTTGACCTGAGTTTGCCAAGAACGTCCTCCGGCCCGGCGTGCTCACGGCGATGGTCAAGCCGACCTGAGGGCGTCAAATGGCGGTTTCGTCGCAACGACGCGGCAGCAGCCCAAGCGACGAAATTCGGTGGGATCGCCTGCCTGGCGGCAGACATCGGCCGTGCGAAATTGGCGGAAAGCATGAACTGGCAGACCTCTCCCAGAGCACCCTCAATGGCCTGATGCAGATCCGGGCCAGCAGCGGAACCAAACCAGAATCCTTTGCCATCCTCGCCGTATGCCAGCGCGGCGACAACCGGGATCTCAAGATCATTGGTCAGGTCAATCAAATGAAGCTTCCGACGAAGTGTCCGCAACCAGCTACGAAACAACCTCACCAACTCTTCCTGACTTTGCGGTATCGTGACTTCCGGCAATTTAAGGCGATTATACCACCATATGGATACCGCATCGCGTTCAACAAGCTCGAGAACCGCACGTAGCGTCGCCTCTTCTCTATTTAGGCCAGCGGCAAGCCCCGAACTGTCTGCCAAACAAAATCCGATATCGTAACAATTCGGGTATGAAAGCAGACAATACGCTGCCGGCGCATATCCTCGATTTCCTGTTGAGACATGCTCGATCTCCAACCATGATATCGCTCGCCCAGTGTTGAAAGGCCCGGGGATCCATTGGTCTCGATCAGCGCTGGAGTTCCAAACCTCCGCATGGTCCAACTGTCGGGGCGAATACTTCAAGAGGTCCCGAGGATCTATTGCCGAACCTTGGATCTCATCGAAAGTGGCCACGACGACCTGTTCGCGGCCGGTATATACGGCACTGCTGCGCTCGATGCCTTCCATCACCGTCCGATTGAAGGCCCCGTCTGCGGTCCGGGCGCGCCCAGAAACCAGGCGTCGGCGGCCGGTGTGGTCCGGTGCCAATACGGCGGCGGCGACGTGAAAGGGACATCCCGTGGGCAGCGGCAGTACTGCAGGCGGGCTGGCGAACGTGAGCAAAGGGAACCTCTGCGCCTTTCGCGACCTCATGTGGAGCTTCGCCGGCGATGTCCCGGCCATGCCGAAGCTGCATTCCAACTGGCTAACACGCCGATTTGTAGGTAGGATGACTTCTGCGGTGCAACATAACCAACAATTCGGGCTGACGTGCAAACGATAGTATCTGGCGAGGCCGCCTCGGGTGGAACTCTGGCCCAGCCCACGGCGTCCGATACGATCGTGGCCGAGACGCGGAAAGAACTCTTCATCCTGGCCGGTGACATGGTCGGATACAGCGAGTCCGTCTTCCGGAACCCCGAGACGGGCGTCCGTAATCTCGTCATGTCGCGCAACGCGTTTGTGAAGGCGCTCAAGGCAAATGGCGGACGGATAGTTTCAACTCCGGGTGACTTCGTCTTGGCAGCTTTCGAGTCTGCTTCGGATGCAGCGGTTGCTGGCATAGCAGCACAATCAGCGCTTCTCGAAAATAGGCTGCAAGATAGTCGCTGGCGGGTTGGAATTGCGTTCGGAGAGGTTTTTGAAATCGATGGCGACATCTATGGACATGCAGTCAACGTTGCGTCCCGCATTCAGGGAGTAGCGGCGCCCGGCCAGATACTTATGTCCGACGAGGTCGTTCGGCGATTTCCTGATGGGTTTTCAGTGGTTACCGAAAGTATTGGTTCTAAGCGCCTGAAGAATATTAGCGAGAGCATTAGCATATACCGTGTTGCAAGTTCCAAATCGGAGGAGTATAACTCAGACTTTCTAAAGGACATTCAGCAATATAGAGAGAATATTGTAAAGCCGATTGTTGAAATTCAACCGTTTGAGCCGCAAGACGACTCGCAATCGGCGCGGTTCGTCGCGTCATCTCTGCAAGATGAGATTCATCTTGTCTTGGCGCGGCTCACCAATTCGATCTCGGTTCGAGATACGACCGCCGTGGTGCGAGGCAAGGCCCATTATGTCTTGCGATCGAGCATCAGCACGCGGGGCCAGCATCTCCGGATCATGCCTCGGCTGATTTCGGTGTCTGACGGCGCGACCATCTGGGCCGAGCGATATGACTACGATCTTCGCGACAGCTTCGATGCCCAGGACCAGATTGCCTCGGAAGTCGTATCTGCCTTGCAATTGGCGCTGACCGACGGGGAACAGGCGCAGATTTGGAAACGTGGAACACGCAGTGGTTTGGCGTGGGAGACCTTTCAGCGAGGTCATGACGAGGAGCGCCGATACACACGGGAGGGGCATCGGCGGGCGAAGGAGTTCTATTCCAGTGCACTGACCATGGATCCCACCTACCTGTGCGCCCTGGTGGCTTTCGGGTTCTGCTATCTCGACGAGGTGCGTCTGGGCTGGGCAGAGAACGACCAGGAAGCGATCCAAGAGGCCCAACTTCTATACGAGCGTGCCTCGCGCATTGACGCCGGCCATTCGGACGTGCTGGCTCTGCTGGCATTCTTGCGATTGCTTCAGCGGAAGCCTCAGGAGGCGCAGCGGGCCATGGATGATGCCGTCGCGATCGCGGGTCACAGTCCAGAAATCGTAGGATACCAGGGCGCGCTCATGGATCTGCTCGGCAACTACCCTGCCGCCATTCGGGCCTATAATCGCGCCGCTTCGCTGAGCCACCATGTCTCGCCTTGGATATCGGCCAATCTTGCACTCTCCAATCTGGCGGTGGGGAGAGCCAAAGAGGCTGAACTGATTTGCCGCGAGGTCGTCGCATCGCATCCCGGTTACGTTAGAGCGTGGCTTGCTTTAACGGTCGCGTTGGTACGTCAGGACAAGGTCAGTGAAGCGCTTCGGGCGGCGAGCCGTATGCTGGACCTAGACCCGAAATTCACGGTGACGGAGTGGTCGCACGGCAGGCCATTTGCGGATGAAGCCCTGCTGGCCGCGTTCGCGAGAGACATGGAGAAGGCCGGCCTTCCCAGATAGAAGCCGGTCTCACAGGGTATCCGCGCTCTATCGACCGCAGCCGAAGAGGGCTGCCGCGCTCATTCCGACAACGAAATCCTGATTGCGTGCAAGGTAGTCCCTGAGTTGGTCACGCGTTGCAATGCCCGCCGGGGGCAGCGGCACGACTATCTTCACGACGGTCGGATCATCGATTATGGCCAGTGCTGGCCTGTCAAGAATGTCATTAAAGGCCGCAGTGAGTGAGTAGTCGTCCATGGCTCCGATGAACCCGGAACTTTCCGGCAGTACTCGAAACCACTCCGCGATTATGGCCTGCGCGATTTCCGTCTGCTGCCGATTACGCTTTGCCCTGGCCCGTGCCATCAAATCCCCCTATCTGTAACCGGCAGACACCATGAGCCCGTCAAACGAGCAACCCGCTGAAATGTCTCCCAAGCCGCCGCTTGAGAAATCGGGCAAGGACGGTGAGACATTATTGCCACGCCCACCTTTTCAAATTACTCTATTGCGAATTGGCGACTTGGGCAATCGGCCCGGTGGGAGTTTGGCATGCGCTGCTTACCGACTCTGTTCGTCGCATGCCTGATCCTTGCAAACGCGCCGCTTGCGAACGCAGGTGAGGAGTCATCTGGCGCGACCCCGCTGGAGCCTATCCCTGGCAACGTGATTTCCGAGATGCAGGCCAAGGCTGACAACACGTCAATCATATGGCTCAAAAGCGGAAAGGATTACACCGAGGCTGACGTCAACCAGATAGCGCGAACAATTCTCGGGGAAGCCTTCATCGGTCAAAACGGAGGGGATAAGTATTTCTCCGATAACGTAGGCAATCTGTATTCGCTCAGCGCGCTCACACTTCCCATATCAGCCGCGACCGCGCGCGCTCGGGTGGCTGAAGAGAAAATCCTCGAAATAGGCGAGATCAGCTCAAATTCGCTGATTTTCGGCATGGGCTCCGAGTGCGGGGACGAAGACGATCAAAAAGCCATCTCCACTACGGAGTCTCTCCCTAAGAACATCAAGCGGGTCAACCCCAGTCCTGAGGATGCGAGCGCGCTGACGAAAACCGTTTGGATTGTCGACAGCGGCGTCGGCCCTGGGTCAGATATCGCCAACGAATTGCAGATCGTCGAGCAGCGACTTTGCACAACGAGTTGCGTTTCCGAAACGGCCACCGATCCAATCGGACACGGAACCATGGTGGCCGGGATAATCGGCGCAAAAAAAGGAAACAATCTAGAACTGATTGGAGTGGCTCCGGGGATCAAGATACGCGCGCTGCGAATATTTACCGCATCATATCCGGTCGACCTGTTAAGCAATGCGCTCACGGCCCTTCAGTATGTCAAGACATACGCCGCCGCAGGCGATGTTGTGAACGTGAGCTTTGGAGCCTATTACAATCCGCTGTATGTACCCGGGGCTACGTCTGGAACGACAGAGCCCAGTCCGGAATCGAAGATTGAAGCCCTTCTGCGGGATCTTGCGCAAAGCAAGCAGCTTTTTGTTTCGGTTGCTGCCGGAAATACGGACGTCATTGGCGGTTCGGGATACGTGCAGACCATCTCTCCCGCTCGTGTTGGCGGATACCGGTTTCCTTCCACTGGCACTCCGACTGGCGCAGTGATCACCGTTTCTGCGGTGAAGAAGACGGACGTGTTCTGGAACTTTTCCGCTTATGGAAACGGCAACATCGACATGACTAGCGGCATCCAGATAGGACCGCCTGATTTCGCTGCGCCCGGCGTGAAGATCCGATCGCTATGGCCGGGCAACGTCGCGAACCCGAATGGCCAGACAAACGTTTGCTCGGGAACCTCATTTGCAGCCGCACACGTTTCGGGCTTGCTGGTGTACGGAATTCCAAAGCCCGACAAGAGCGCCCTTTTCGATCCGTCTGCGCTTATTCCTGGCAAGCTTCCGGGGAGCGATAAGCCGAGTGACTACAGCGTTGCCAGGCAAGATCCAATCGCTACGAAGCCCTAAGCTATTGGTGACTGGACGCGTGTCGCCTCGGTCGCAGTGATGTGGACATAGCTGTTGCACAACGGGCAGAGTGCGGTCCGCACATTGTTTGGCGACATCGGATCATCCGAATTTTGCAGGCTCGAACGAACGCCGACGACGAATGAGCAGTCCTCGGCCCAGGACACAGGTGCCTGGAGGGCAGCTCCAACGCGCAACCGGGGTCGCGAGCCGGCGAGTGCGGAAGCAACCGCCCCGAAATTGATAACCGATATGGCTCCGAGACCCCGAAGAAACCGTGAGAATAAGTCGCGCCGACTGAGCATTGCCGGTCTCCGCCCGTTAAGCCCATGCTAGGCCCGCGCCACACGGTTGTCGAGGGTGTTCCACAGAGCGAGGTGACTCTCGAATGTCCACTTCAGGGGCGCAGAACTGATTTTCCGAGGGCCGAACTCAACGCGACACGCGGCGCAACCACGACCTCCAGCCTTGTCGCCGTCGAGGTCGGCTTTCAGGCGTCGGCAGAGCTCACTTCAACGGCCGACTTTTGGGCGCAAAGCCGCCGATTTCTCGAGCCGGTTCGCGTCAAGAGCCAATCTTTGCCGGCGGACATCGATCTCAACATTTTTGTGCGGATTAAATAGCTAGCCGTTGCGACCCCGAAGATCCGACCGGGGTTCTTGATTTTGGTGGATCTGTGGTACTTATGAACGCGTGTGGTGGCCCATCCATCATCAGGGTAGACTTATATGGCTGCCAATAGGGCAATCGCGCCCGCGATCGAGGATTGCTACGACGCCGCTTTCGAATTCGGGCGGTGGCCAGAGGCGCTTCAAAACCTTGCCGATGCCCTAGGCGCTACGAGTTGTGTCATCCGCGCATGTGACGACACCCACCCTTTCCGGAGCGACCAGCGCAAGCGGACCACACCGACACCGGATTCGACGGAACATGCTGAATTTTCGGAGCTCTGGCTCAACAACATCGGAGGTGCTCCCGATCCCCGTTGCGAGAGGTTGAAGCTGCTGGCGAAACCCGCAATCTGCTTCACCGTCGAGGACGAACTCACCACCCCCGAGGAGAGAAGCTTTCTACCCTACTATCAGGAAATAGCACGCCCTGGGCACCGCGAGTGGTGGGCAGCCGTCTACTTTGTGGTGAAGAGACACAAGTGGTTCCTGTCGATGTTCCGTGATGCCCCCAGCGGGGCCTTCGATTTGTCCGAGGCGGGCCATTTCCTGCGGGTGGTACCGGATCTGAGGCGGATCATCAGCCTTGCCGAGAAGATATGGCAAGTTTCGTTGGACCCGACGCTGGCTGTTCTTGACCAGTTCAATTTTGGCGCCGCGCTGCTTGATCGTCGTGGCTGCCTGATGCGTTGCAACGAGCATGCGGATGCTTTGTTCGGCTCCGGTCTTGTGGTCCGCCACGGCCGCATCCACGCTGCGGATCGGGAGAGCGATACTCGTCTGCAGCGCATGATCGGGGCTGCCGTCTCAAGCGCACTGGAGGGCCCGTTACTGGTTGAGCCTGAAGTCATCGCCCGCGACGGATCGTTCTGGCTTCTAGCCGAGGTCGTGCCGATGACTTCATTCGTGCGCGACCTTTTCAATGGCGGGGACTTTCTGCTTTGCTTCACCGACCTTGTGAGGGAACGGGTGCCATCGGAACGGTTGCTCGGTCAAACATTTCAACTCACGGCGGCCGAAGCGCGACTGGCCGCAAGCCTGAGCTCGGGCGATGGTATCGATGCGGCGAGCGCCCGATTGGCGATTGGTCGCGAAACGGCGCGAACCCAACTCCGGGCGATCCTCACCAAAACGGGAACGCATCGCCAGGCCGAGCTCACTGCGCTGCTATCACGCCTGCGAACGCCTTCACGACCCTGAATGGCGTTCCTCACCCCATCGGGTGAAGCGCGCAGACGCTAGCCAACGCACACTCCCCATTGGATTACGAAGATCGCACCTGTGGCGCCGGGAGGATCCCGAATGACAACGTTGTTTGGCCAGAAATTTCGACGGCATCGGCCGAAGACACAGCGGCTGACAAGGGCATTCTTCATGGCACTGACGCTGCTTGCCAGCTATCCCTGCTCACCATCGGCGGGGGTCGAACCCGAAACGCTCGGCGTCGACCTTGAACTGGTCCTTGCCGTGGACGTCTCATCCTCGATGAGCCTGTCGGAGCAACGGATTCAGCGCGACGGTTACGTCAATGCATTTCGGCACGCGGACCTTGCGAGAGCCATAGGATTGGGCGCTCGTGGGACGATCGCGGTTTCGTATCTCGAATGGGCTGGGCCGAACTATCAGCGCGTTCTCGTGCCCTGGACGACTATCGGTAGCTACGCAGACGCAAGACAGTTCGCCGACGCCTTAGCGATCCAGCCTATTAATAACGCGCAACCTGGGACCTCCATTTCGGGCGCGATTCTGTTGGCCGGCGAGCTTTTTTCGCAGAGCCGAACCGTAGCCGCACGCCGGGTGATCGACATTTCGGGAGATGGTCCCAACAATGCCGGTCTGCCGGTCGCACCGATACGGGACCGACTGACAGGCTCCGGCATCACTATCAACGGCCTGCCCGTGTCGCTGCGGCGCGGTGGGTCCAACGCCTTTCAATCCTATGGCGCGCGCTATCTCGATCATTACTACGAGCACTGCGTCATTGGTGGCCCAGACGCATTCGTGATCGGGATTGACGACCTCAACCTGATCGAAGTCGCAATTCGGCAAAAACTGGTTCGGGAAATCGCTGGCCTTGCCTCGCGACCCAAGCTCGCCTCCTATTTGGCAGGCGGCCAGGTGTTCGACTGCTCCATGATTGGAACCACCGCCCGGTAGCCCACGGCCGTCCCTCGATAGTTTAAATAGCCTCTCTCCGTTCTCGTCGATGCACCACCCGATCGGCACCTGGGAGAGACGGCCATCTGCCGCCAGCCTGAGCAGCTCTAGCGCCCACGCTCGTCATTTTAGGGACCCCGCAAGCGCCCTCCGCCCCTACCGCCGACAAACCCCGGCCTGCCGCGATGGGGGGCGCTCGGAGATACCTTTATCGGCGACCGTCTCGGCTCATAGCAGGAAAAGAGCAGACGGCCAGCAGCGCCTTTCGCTCGAGCCTATCGGCACGCTCGGGGTCCCTACCTCCTGCTCATCGCGCGATGAAAATGGGCGTGATAGTCAGCCTGCGATCTGTGCGTGCAGCTTCGGCGAGGGCGTTGCATCAACGCCGGTTCAAAGGCAACTACTGCTCCACTTAACGCGAGAAGCGTGCGGCAGTTGATTATGGCATGGACAATCTCCTGCTTGCCATTCCGGGTTATCACAGGAGGTGTTCGGATGCTGTCAGTTGAAACCGCCCTCGGTGACGTTCGAACACAAAGAGCGCCCGCATGTGGGACCCCACAATCGCCCCCACCCCCGTCGTCGATAGACGTCGGCGGGCGGTGCCGGTCGCCACCAGCCCGAATTGCCGAATGGTTGGAGTGGCTCAGCTTGAGCGTTTACAGCTCGTTTCTCGGATAGAGCCGAGCGATCTCGGCAGGCGTGAGATCGTCGAGCAGGGCGGGCGTGGGGCCGTCGTGACGAAATACCATCAACGTCCGCCTGCCGTCGACTGTGCCCTTAAAGTCGGCGTGGGTGCGCCGCCACACTGCGTAAGTCGCGACTTATGCAATATCCGCGGCCATGCGCGATTGTGATCTGACCCAGCGGCCCGGAAGGGATGGACGCCGTGGAAAGAGGGCGCCGTCGACCTCGAGATCGACAAAATCTGGTGGGCGGCGAGGTGCCTGCACTTCGCCAAGCTCAACGTCACATGCTGGTTCGACGGCTCCGATCTCGTCGGGATTGAACATTGGGGCTTCCGTCGGCCGCAATGGTGCATGAAGCTGAAGCCGGCCGACTGGCAGCCCCTGCCCGAGGTCATCCGCCATGGTCGCATCCCCTAGGTATCCGCGCGGCGAAAAACATCGCGCAACGGTCATGCACAAGCAAGTCAGTTTCCCAACCGGGATGTGCTTGACGACTTGGGCGAACGAGCGGCCTGAAAGTTTCTCCTCCACCAAGGCCAGGCGGCTTCGGCTTCCCGGCCTTTCTATTGCGCTCTCGCTTGAACCCGGTCCAGGCAGTGAACAGGAATATCGGGCCATGTAGCCTTGGCGCATGCCGTGTCTGTGACGGCGACAGCGGGCTTGCCTTGCACACTGGCCGCTTGCGTGGCCGTCGACCCAAGGAGGAATGTCTGTGTAAGGAGAGCCGAGAAGGCAGCGACTTGAAGCAGCACGGCGGCAAAGGCGATTTTCTTGAGCATGCGACAGAACGTTTGTTGATGGCCGCCGGTTCCGTCAGGCAACGCTCTTGCCAATCATTCACCCATAGGAACATATTCCCGGCGCGGCGATTTCTTAATTCTGAGGCCGCACAATGTCCAAGACCATCGCCGACGCCATTCGCGCCCGTGAGACGTTCTACGTCACTTGCGGTCATCCCATGTGTAATCATTCCACCCAGCTCGAGCTTGAGGCCCTGGGCGCCCGCCTGGGGCTCGACCACGGCGCCATGCACAATGACTTGGTGAAGGTGTTCCGCTGCGATCGCTGCAAGCAGGCGGGGAGGGACCAACGACCTGTGTTCTTCACTTGCATTCCTAACTACGGAACGATTGATCGAAAGAGAATTGAGCGAAAAGGCTGACCGTCTTGCCATGCCGTTCTATGTCGCGCCATGTCGCGTTCCATGTTGCGTGGAGTTGCCTACAGTGAGCGGGAAGCGTTGGAAATCAACGGTAGGGCTTGCAACATGAGCGCGACATGAAAAGGCAGGCAACAAGCCTTTGTGCTGACTAATGGCCTGATAACATTCGAGAATTAAGTGACTGGGGTTCCTGGAAGCTTTTCGAACTTTCTGGCTCTCGTCCCAGCCCGAGTTGCGGATGCTCATGGACAAAGTGGGACACGAGATTCGGGTTTAGAGTAGGCTAAGGCATCGACCTTCTGGCACGTGCGCCTTCGTTCAACGTGAATCGGCGCACCCCTACACCTTCTGAACGGCAGCTTGGCGCTTTGTTTGAGCCGTTCGAAGTAGCATCCGCTCCCCCCAACCGGGCGAGCCCTACAGCATCATTTGTCGCGTTTGGGACTGGTGTCTTGTGGTTGCAGCTGCCGGACGATAAGCGCCGATAGCCAATTTGATTGCAATTGCGGTCTGAGCGATAATGACGATGTCGCTCCCGCCTCGAGTGGAATCGATGGCGCAATGACTACGGCGCGCGGGAAGGGGTGTCCCGATGACGACGGCTACGGCCGATCAGATCTTCCGATTCGGCGGGTTCACGCTCGACCTTGCCATGGGCACGCTGCGCGGCGTCAACGAGCCGCTGTTCCTGCGACCAAAAGCCTATGCGCTGCTTTCGCACCTGGCGCGCAATATGGGCCGCGTCGTGCCAAAATCGGAACTGATGGATGTCGTGTGGCCGGGCGTCTACGTCACCGAGGATTCGCTGACCCAGTCGGTGCGCGAAATCCGCAAGGTGCTGGGCGACGAAATGGTGCGTACCGTCTCCAAGCGCGGCTATATGCTGGCCGCCGAGGCCGAGGCAGCGCCCGAGATCAACGCCCAACCGATCGTCGCCGTGGTGCGCTTCCGCAATGAGAGTGGCGATCCGGCCGACGAGGCGATGGTCGACGGATTCGCCGAGGACCTGATCAACGGCGTCGCCCGCTTCGGCACGGTTACGGTGCTCGCGCGGAACTCAAGCTTCTCCTTCGCTTCCTTCGGCCGCGCCGAGTGGCCGCAGATCCGAGCCCGCATCGGCGCCGACTATCTGGTCGAAGGGTCGCTGCGCCGCCAGGGCGAGCATGTGGTGGTCGCGGTCAGCCTGGTCGACATAGCCACCGCCAGCCAGCTCTGGGGCGACCGCTTCCAATCACAGGGCGACGGCCTGTTCGCGATCGAGCGCGAGATCGTCGAGCAGATCGTCAGCCGGCTGGTCACGCGTGTCGCCAATGCCGGGCTGGAGCAGGCGTCGCGCAAGCCGGTCACCAGCCTCGCGGCCTATGAGCTTTTGTTGCGCGGCTTCGCGATGCTGCGCGATCCAGCCCAGACCGACCAGCGAGGCGCCGAAGCACTGTTCGAAGCGGCGATCGCCAAGGACCCGAACTATGGCCTCGCCTATACCTATCTCGCGCTTGTGCGGGCATTGGACGGCGAATTCGGGCGTGCCAGCGACGCCGTGTTGGAAAACGCGCGCGATCTTGCCGACAAGGGCCTGGCGCTGTCGCCGGACCAGCCGACGGGACACCGGGTGCAGTCGCTGATCCGCCTCTATATGCGTGATCACGAGGCGGCCGAGCATCACATGCGCATCGCGCTCCAACTCAATCCCTACGATGCCGACAGTATCGAGCAGATGGGTATGCTGCTGACCATGCGCGGCCGGCCACTGGAGGCGCTGACCTGGCTGGCGCGCGGCATCCGCGTCGATCCCTTGCACCCACACTGGTACCAGTTCGACCGCGCGCTGGCGCTCTACATGATGGGGGAATACCGGCAGGCGGCCGATGCGCTGGAACTGGCGACGCGTCCGGCGCCATGGATTCGCACCCGGCTGGCGGCCTGCTATGCCCAGATGGGCGAAATGGAGAAGGCGCGGCGCCAGATCGCCCTGATCGGGGAGGGCGATCCGTTCTCGCCGCTTGATTATGCCTTGCGCGGCGTGCCGTTCGAAAACCGGGCCGATGCCGAGCATCTCGCCGAGGGCGTTAGGCTTGCCCTCGGCGAGATTCCGCCCGAGGCCGATCAATCGGCCACGACCACGATGTAGCGGCCCTGATAGAGCCGGTAGTAAGTGCCGCCGCAGCGCCAGACATCGAAGCCGTTGACCTTGGTGCGGACGCAGCCAGCAGGCAGTGTCGCGACCCAGGCCGTGGTGTGTCGCAACACGCGCCACGTGGCGGTGCGGCGGGCAACACCGGCCGCGCTGCGTGGCGTCCACGGCGCTCCGATTCGGGCCTCGGCGGTGCTGACGAGTGACAGCGCCGGCACGGAGGTGCCGGCGATCTCGACGGCGGTGATTGCAAGGGCGAGCAGGGCTGCGGCCGAGCGGCATTTCTTTCCGGATTTCAAAGCCATGTTGGTTTCTCCAGATGTTGAAGTCTAGTGGGAGGATGCGGCGGCAAGCCGGGCCGAGCCCGTCAGCGCCGCCAGGTGAGCAACCACGAACAGAAAGTGTGCCGCGGTTGTGACGTAGCCGACGACGAGCACGTCGGCGGTGATGAAGAACTCCCAGAACAGAAGGTTCGCCGTTCCAAGCAGCATGTGCACGGCAGCCAGCACGGCGTGCCAGGTGCGGGAGTAGGCGTTGCGCCAGAGCGTCACGCCGATGATCAGCGCGAGCCCGTGCGCCTCGGTGAAGCCGATACCGGCGCCGGGCGCATCGCCGAGCAGAATCGCTTCCGGGCCGCGCCCGAAGAAGGAGCCGGCGATATCGGTGAAAAGCCCGCCGGCCGAGGCCAGCATCAGGAAGCCGGCGTTGAAGCGGACAAGGAGATTTCCGTAGAAAGGGGACATGGGCGTTCCTTTTGGGGTGCGGTTGCCACGGCGGTGCTGCCGCCGTGACCAGTCGGATTGCGTTGTAGGCTCAGGCCGCTATGGCCTGCGGTTCGGCCGCGACTGTCGCCTGGTCGGCCGCAGCGATGGTCTCGGTCGGCGTCCTGATGCCGAACCAGGCGACGTAGAGCGTCGGCAGGAACACCAGCGTCAGCACGGTCGCCACCATCAGTCCGCCCATCACGGCGTATGCCATCGGCCCCCAGAATACGGTCGGCGCGATCGGGATCATGCCGAGTATGGCGGCTGCGGCGGTCAGCAGGATCGGCCGCAGCCGATGCGTGGTGGCGCTGATCACCGCGGCCCAAGGCTCTTCGCCTGCGGCAATGTGCTGGTCGATCTGCGCGATCAGGATGACCGAGTTGCGGATCACCATGCCGATAAGCGACATCACGCCGAGGATGGCGACGAAGCCCATCGGAGCCCCTGACAGAAGCAGCGCGCCGGCCACGCCGATGATCGCCAGCGGCGCGGTGAGCAGCACCAGCACTATGCGCTGGAAGCTCATAAGCTGGATCATCAGCACCGTCGCCATGATGAACAGCATCAGCGGGAAGACCACGAAGATGCTGGCCTGCGCCTTGGCGCTGTTCTCGATGACGCCCCCCTGTTCGACGCTGTAGCGCGCCGGCAGCTCGGCCTTGAAGGTGGCGATGGCGCTCCCCAGCCGCTTAGACACGGCGGTGGCGTTCTCGCCCGGCGCGACGTCGGCCTGGACGGTGACGGTCGGCAGGCGGCCGCGGCGCCAGATCAGCGGGGGCTCGGTCTGGTAGCTGAGCTTCGCCACCTGTTCGAGAGGGACGCGCCGTCCGCCCGAAGCGGTGAGCGTCAGGCCGCGCAGCGTGTCGATGCTGGCGCGTTCCGTATCCACGGCGCGGGCAACGATGTCGACGAGATAGATGTCGTCGCGCATCTGCGTGATCTTCGAGCCGGACAGGATCGCGTTGATCGTCTCTGACAACTGCTGCGAGGAGATGCCCAGCGCGCGCGCCCGGTCCTGGTCGACCTCGACCTTGATCACCTTGGCCGGCTCGTTCCAGTCGTAATTGATGTTGCGCACCGCTGCGTCGCTGCCGAGCACTTGCGCGAACTGCTGCGCGAGGCTCCGCGTCTTGTCCGGGTCCGGACCCGAGACGCGGAACTTCAGCGGCCAGCCGACCGGCGGGCCAAGCTCCAGCGGCGTGACGCGGGCCATGACGTCGTCGAAGCCGGTTGAGAGTTCCTTCTCCAGCCGGTCGATGACCGCCTGGCGCACGGCGTGGCCCTTGGTGACCACGACGGCCTGGGCGAAGAAGTCGTTGGCGAGCTGCGCGTCGAGCGGCAGGTAGAAGCGCACCGCGCCCTGGCCGACATAGAAGCTCCAGTGGTCGATATCCGGATCGGAAGCGAGCAGCTTTTCGACGCGCTCAACGACGGCGTCGGTCGCCTTGATCGAGGCTGTGCGCGGCAAGGTGAGGTCGAGCATCACCTCGGGCCGGTCGGACTTCGGGAAGAACTCCTGGCCGACGAAGCCCATGGCCACGACCGAGAGCGCGAACAGACCGGCGGTCGCCGACAGCACCAGCCACTTCGCCCGCATGGCGGCTTCGAGGAGCGCCTGGAAGCCGCGGGCGATGCGCGACGGCTGATGGCTGCCGCCATGGCCCTTGATGCGATCGGGCAGCAGGAAGACGCCGGTGAGCGGTGTGAACAGCACCGCCACCACCCAGGAGACGACGAGCGCGATCGCCACCACGGCGAACAGCGAGAAGCAGTATTCGCCGGCGCCGCTCTTGGCGAAGCCCACCGGCACGAAACCGGCGATCGTCACCACCGTGCCGGTCAGCATCGGGAAGGCGGTCGACGTATAGGCATAGGTGGCGGCCGAGATCTTGTCGTAGCCGTCCTCCATGCGGGCAATCATCATCTCGACCGCGATCATGGCGTCGTCGACCAGCAGGCCGAGCGCGATGATCAGCGCGCCGAGCGAGATGCGCTGCAGCGATATGCCGAAATACTCCATGGTGACGAAGGTGATCGCCAGCACCAGCGGGATGGCGACGGCCACAACGACGCCCGGACGCCAGCCGAGCGCCAGCAGCGAGACGGCAAGCACGATGGCGATCGCCTCCCCGAGGCTCTTGGTGAACTCGCCGACGGATTCTTCCACGACATGCGACTGGTCGGCGACCAGGCCGAGTTCGGCGCCGAGCGGCAGCTCGGCCTCCATCTCGTGCATCTTCTCCTTGACGGTCTCGCCGAGCGCCAGGGCGTCGCCGCCGGCCGTCATCGACACCGCGATGCCCACGGCGGGCTTGCCGCTGAAGCGGAACATCGGCTGCGGCGGGTCGGAATAGGCGCGCTTGACCTCGGCGACGTCACCCAGTCGGAAGTAATGGCCGTTGGCGTAGAAGTTGATCGCCTTGAGGCTCTCTTCCGATGTGAAGGAACCCGACACGCGGATGGCAATGCGCTCTGGGCCGGCATCGACCGTGCCACTCGGCGTCAGCGCGTTCTGCGCTTGCAGCGCCTGCGTCAGCGTGCCGACGTCGAGACCGAGCGCCGCGACCTTCTGCGTCGAGAATTCGAGATAGATCTTCTCGTCCTGCTGGCCGATCAGGTCGACCTTGGCGACGTCCTTCACGGTGAGCAGCCCGGCGCGCAGGCTGGTTGCCATATCCTTCAGCTCACGATGGCTGAGACCGTCGGAGGTGAGCGCGTAGATCAGCGAATAGGTGTCGCCGAACTCGTCGTTGAAGAACGGGCCCTGCACGCCGGACGGCAGCGTCGGCTTGATGTCGTTGAGCTTCTTGCGCACCTGGTACCAGAGCGGCTGCACCTGGTCGCCGGCGACGGTATCCTTCAGGTTGACGAAGACGACGGATTCGCCGGGCTTGGTGTAGCTCTTGACGTAGTCGAGGTCGGGCAGTTCCTCGAGCTTCTTCTCGACGCGGTCGGTGATCTGCTCGACCGTCTCGCTCGTGCTGGCGCCCGGCCACATCGTCTTCACCACCATGGTCTTGATGGTGAAGGGCGGGTCCTCCTCGCGGCCGAGGCCCCGATAGGCGTAGAGGCCAGCGAGTGCCGCCGCGATCATCAGGTAGACGATGAAGCTGCGGTGGCGCAGCGCCCATTCGGAAAGATTGAAGCTGCTCATGACAAAAATCCTTCTCAGCGCGCGCGAAGGCCCGTTCCGCCGGCGGTTGCCGGCTGGCGAAAACAATGGCAGTTGGGGTCAGTCAGCGTCCGCCGCAGGCGGGCGCTGGAATTCAGGCCAGGCTGTGCATGGTGCCCGGTACTCGGTATGGCGCCCGCTCGGCCGTCCTTGGCCTGATGGCGAGGCCGGCGAGATAGCGCTGGAAGCTGGCCGCCTCCTGCATCGGCAAGGCGAGGGCGACATGGCCATCTGGCCTTACCAGATAGGCCGCGTCCTTTTGCAGGCCGGCTTTCGCGGCGATGTGGGACCAGGCGAAGGCGTGGATCGGAATTCCTGTCGAGGCGATCATCGTCCGGAACTCGGAATTGATCTCGCCATAGACATGCACCTGCCAGTCCAGCGAGCGCAGCGGTTCGAAATTGTCGCTGCTTGCGGTTGGCACGTAGG
This sequence comes from Mesorhizobium sp. ES1-3, assembly GCF_020164795.1. NCBI lineage: Bacteria > Pseudomonadati > Pseudomonadota > Alphaproteobacteria > Hyphomicrobiales > Phyllobacteriaceae > Mesorhizobium > Mesorhizobium sp. ES1-3. The sequence goes on along the minus strand of NZ_JAIUGW010000025.1, from coordinate 47,635 downwards.
GCAGGCGGTCGCCGCCACTGATCTTGCCGGCGGTGCCCCAGCTGATCGGGCCGGCGCGATACTGGATAGCGGCTTGCGAGATCACGCCGAAGAAGGCGCGCGAGCCGACCGAAGTGTGCAGTGCGATGTTCAGGATCTTCGGCATCAGATAGCGCCGGAACAGGCCGATGAGCCTGGAGCGGCTGGTGGCGATGCGGAAGGCTTGGTCGGTGCTCTCGATCAGCTTGCGGGCAAAGGCGATGCGCTCCGGCTCGTAGCTGTCGAGCAGGCGCGGATCGGCGCGGCCCTGGACGACGGCGGCGAGCTTCCAGGCGAGGTTCACCGCATCGCCCATGCCGGTGTTCATGCCTTGGCCGCCGGCCGGGCTGTGGATGTGCCCGGCATCGCCGCAGAGGAACACGCGGCCGACGCGGAAGCGCTCGGCGACGCGATGGTGGACGCGGTAGGTCGAGAACCAGTTCACCTCGTCGACCGTGACGCCGGTGTCGCGCTCGACATCGGCGCGGATCACCTCGAAGCTGATTGTCTCGTCGGCCTCATGCGCCTTCGGCACGATGCCGATCAATCGAACCGAACCCGATTGCCGGACCGGCATGACGATGGCGAAGCCATAGGCGCTGACCGCCGTGTCCATGCCGTTGCGAGTGATTTCGCCGCGCCCCTTCACGTCGGCGACGTAGAAGGACTGCTCGTATGCGCCGCCGGGAAAGCCGACCCTCAGCCCATGGCGCACGGCGCTGTGGGCACCGTCGCAACCGGCAAGGTAGGCGGCGCCGACGGTTTCGGCCCGGCCTTCCTTGCTCAAGGTCGCGACGACCGCATCACCTCTGTCCTGGAAGGCGACGAGCTCGGTGCTCCGCTCGACCGTGACGCCGGCATGCTCCAGATGCGCGATCAGCACGCGCTCGTGGATATCCTGCGGCAGCGCGAAGGCGAAGGAGTAGGGGCTGATGCCGCGGCCGAAATCCGACAGCGGCAGCTTCGCGGCGACGCCGGCCGGCGTGTGCACGGTGAGCTGTTCGATCTTCACGCCCGCGGCAAGCACGTCGTCGACGATGCCGATCTGGCGGTGGAACTCCAGCGTGCGCGCCTGGACGGCCAGCGCCCGCGATGTCTCGCCGGGAGCGGCGGCCTTGTCGAAGATGCGCACCGGCACGCCGAGCTTGGTCAGCCATAGCGCGAGCGTCAGCCCGGTCGGGCCGGCGCCGGCGATCAGCACTCTTGTCTTGGACATGGTCATTTTTCTTCTCCCTCAACGATACGGACTTTTTCGTGTTCCCGCAGCCGGTTTACGCCGGCGGTGACGACCCGGTCGCCTTTGGCGAGCCCGTCGCTGACGACGACCCGGTCGGTTTCGTAGCGGGCTATGGCGACAGGCTTCAGCTCCACCGCCGAACTGGCGCCGACCACCCAGACGGCGGGCTGGCCGTTTTTGTCGAACAGCGCGCTGCCGGGCAGGGTCACGACCGGCGCGCCCGCTATCTCGACGCGGCCGGCGACACTTGCGCCGAAGCGCATGTCGTCCGGCGCGTTCTCGAGCGAGACCTTCACCTGGAAGGTGCGGGTCGCAGCGTCGGCCATCGGCGCGATCTCGCGCACCGTGCCGGTCGTCGAGATCGCCGGATTGCTGAGCAGCGAGACGGTGACGGCGGGAATCTGCTTGCCGCGCTGGTCGCTGGCAAAGGCGGCTTCCGCGATCGAGAACACCGCGTCGCGGCTTTTCGGATCGGCGACGCGCACCACCATCTGCCCGACATTGACCGACTGGCCGGCTTCGGCGCCGGTGGCGGTGACGATGCCGTCGAACTCCGCATGCAACTCGGTATAGCCGAGCTGGTCCTTGGCCATTACGAAGGCGATGTTGGCCGATTTCAGCTTGGCTTGGGCCGAGCGCAGGTTCTTCAGCGTCGCGTCATGGTTGGCGCGTGTCGTAAAACCCTTGGCGAGCAGGGCGCTGATGCGTGCTTCGGCGGCGCGGGCTTCGACCACAACGGCCTCGGCCGCCGCCACGTCCGTCTCGGCGCTGGCCAGCCGGTTGCGGTAGTCCTGGTCGTCGACGCGGGCGAGAACCTCGCCCTTCTTCACCGTTGCGCCAACCTCGGCGATACGCTGGATGAGCTTGCCGGAAACGCGAAAGGCGAGATCACTCTCCAGTCTCGGCTTGATCTCGCCGACGGCGACGCGGTTATCCATGGCGGATGCCGGCGAGACCGAAACTGCCTTGACCAGCTTGGTTTCGGGCGTACCCGGCGCGCCGTTCGAAGCCTCGCTTCTGGCGCCATGCCAGACCAGGGCGGCGCCGCAGGCGAGGGCGGCGATCGAGCCGGCGACCAGGCGGCGCCTCGGCGGCTTGTTACGAAAGAGTGCGGCAATCATGTTGTCTCCATGCCCAAATTTGCGGCCGCGCTTGGGAGGACGCGGCAGGCTGAAAATCGTGCTGGCTGCGGGAGAAACCGGTGGTTTGGCTCTCTTATGCGCCGGCCAGAACGTTTTGCGATTTCGGCCGCGCGAAATCCCGAACGGTTTCTGAAAATTTTCCGATGTTTGGCCGATGACGAGTTCCGAGCTCTATTGAGCTCAAGGCTGTCAGCTATTCTGTCGGTCTATCCCTCGAGCCAACGTTCCGCTTGCGGCCAAAAGCGTCAGAGAGTTCTACAATTGACCATCGACTGGGGTTCTTGGAAGCTTTTCGAACTTTCTGCCTTGCCCCTTCGGTCGAATTGCGCGTGCTCCTAAGGGACGGTGAAGTATCTCGATCCGCGCTGATGCAAACTTGATCCGAGCTCTCATTCTGGGGTTCGAGACGGTAGTTAGCAGGAGCGGAGAAAAGGCGAGGATGCCGCTTGGTCGCGCCCGCTGCGTCGGGCTAGATAGTCCCGATGGACCGCGGTAGACCTTCGGCGATGGGGCGGTGGGACAAAGACGGAAACTGGGCGGTTGGGAGCTGCATCGCGATCTTCTTCGCGATCGGCTTTTGGATGTGGTGGTCCTACCACTGGGACTTCGGCGATATCTGCCCAGCGAACGAGCAGACGGAATTGGCGCTTTGTGCTCGAAGCTGGATTGGCGCGCTGGCGGGCTACTTCGCTACGGTTTTCGGCGCGCTAACGATTTTGATGCTGCTAAAGCAGATCAACCAGAGCGAACGGCACCGCGAGGCCGCGTTGCAACGTGAGGGCCGCCTCGTTGCCGACATGCTGCTGATCGACCTTCTGGTAACGGCCGAGCGTCTCAGAGAGCTTGCGAGAAAGATAGACCTAGACCCACCGATAGCGGAGATCTCGAGAAAGATGATCCCCGACGCTGTTAAGGTTACGCCGGTCCTGGCTATCGCTCTGCAAAAGCATTGCCTTGAGGTTTCTGACTTCGTGAACCGTGCCCTGCAGAATTTTCAGCTGGCGGGCCAACTCTTGTCCACGATGGGTGCGCGGACGGGAAGATCCCCAGAGGCTGGAAACCCCAAAGCAGCAAAAGCCTTGGAAGGATGTTGGCTGGGCCGTCGTAGAAGCTTTTGGAACTTTTGGGTTGCCAGCCCGAATTGCGTGCGCTTGTCGAAGAAATTCGGATATCAGAATCGGTCATTTGGGAAAGATTGACAAGTACATCGATCCCTCCACAGCGCCGGACCGGGCGATCGAGGTTTCGTAATTCAATCGGGATTGGCAACCACGATGCGGCACGAAATTCCGGAAGGTCGCGGATCAATTTGGGCACTGCCGAACTCTACAGGCAAGACATCCAAAATCAGTCTGAGCCCGAAGCCGTGTTCAAGCCTTGGAGGAACAGGAGGTCCGCCGCGCTCTCGCCAGTGCAGTTCAAGCCCGGTCGGCGTGATTTCCCACCGAATGCCGACCGTCCCGTTGGGGTTTGAAAGCGCGCCAAATTTGGCCGCATTCGAGCAGAGTTCGTTGAGCACGAGTGCAAGCGGTACGTTTAGCCGCGCTGGCAATCTTACTGCGTCCCCTTGAAGTTCGAACCTGTTTGGGGACCAAAAGGGTTCGGTAACGCTGCCGATCAGTTCCATCAATCCGAAGGGTTGACCCTGCTGCGCTACAGTTAAATCAGTAGCCTTCGCCAGGGCAGCAAGTCTACCAAGGAAGCTCTTCAGGGCATCCGGATCGGCGGCACCACGCCCAAACGTTTGAGTGGCCAGCGCCTGAATTACGGCGAGCGAGTTCTTCACGCGATGATGCACCTCACGGAGCAGCAGGTGCTTCTGTTCGTCAGCGCGCTTGCGCTCGTCGATATCCATCAGGACGCCAATGATGCGCTTTGGCTCTCCAGTAGGGGAGGTCTTTATCTCTGCGCGGAGCAGTCGCCAGCGCAATGATCCATCGGGAAACCTGCAACGGAATTCCGCTTCAAAATGCGGATCAGTCCCCATCGCCGCTTCTGCGCGAATTTCCATGATCCTCTCTAGGTCGCCCGGAGCCAAGAGCATCCGCAGTTCCGCAACGGAGGGACATGAATCGGCGGCCAAACCGAACATACGATTGAGCTCGGGGCTGACGTTCAGACGATCCGTGGGGACGTCGAGCTCCCACACAGCCATTCTGGCTGCATCGATGGCCAGTCGCTGCCTGAGTTCTGCCTCTCGCAAAGCGTTTTCCGCCAGCTTGCGACCGGTGATATCCTGGATGGTGCCGAGGAAGCGCACCGCCTTCACTGTGTCGCTGACGCGTTGAAAGACCGCCTCCCCATGCGCCAGAGCCCAGCGAACCTCGCCCGTATCAGCGCGCACGATCCGGTACTCGTAAGGGTCGGTGTTCCTGATCGCAGGATCCAACGCCATGCCGGCCAGTTTCCAGGTGCGCGGCAAATCCTCTGGGTGAGTGACGGCGCGAACCTTCTCGAGAGTGATAGGCTCGTCGGGAGAGAAACCAGAGATCGCCCGAGCCCGTGGCGAATAATTCATCTCGTTCGTTTCGAGATTCCAGTCCCAAATCCCTATAGGGGCGGCCCGAAGGGCCAGCCTAAGCTTTAAGTTATCTTCCCGAAACTTATCTATCGGTCGACGCACGATTCACCCGGCACAGAATTGCAGATTGGAATGGTGGTTCTCTTCGACTCACTCGTCCACTCCGCCGGCACTATGGAGAGCCGATTGCAACGCCGTGGCCAGCTTGTCCTTGGAATAGGGCTTGTCGATGATCGGGGCTCCTCTGGCGAACTCAGCCGCTCCCTCGCCGTAGCCGGTGGCGCACACCATCGGGATGCGACGAAGCCTCAGGGCATCGGCAACGCGCTCGCTCAATTCCCCCCTTATGTTCAGGTCCAGGACGGCCGCGTCGATCTGAGCTGTAGATACCAGTTCCAACGCGGCGTTGATCGAAGTGGCGGGACCGATGACCGTGACGCCGAGGTCGGTCAGAAAATCCTCCACCATCATGGCAATTACGGATTCGTCCTCGACCAGGAGCACCCGCGTTCCGGACAGTGTCGTCATTGGGCGAGCATCCCCTCTCGCAACGGCGCGTCGATCCTGCAAACCAATCCTTGCGGCTGGAACTCCAAGGCGACCTCCGCCTCAAGATCTGCCGCGAGGCCCCCAGTAATCAGACGGGAGCCAAACCCCCGCCGCGACGGACACGAGACCGCAGGGCCGCCCAATTCGCTCCAGATGAGTTTCAATCGCGGCCGGGGCAGGGCGGTGCGAGACCACTCGACCGAAACTTTGCCCGCCTCGTTGGAAAGGGCCCCATACTTCACCGCGTTTGTCAGCAGCTCATGGAGGGCGAGGGCGACAGCGAGCGCCTGGTTGGGTTGGAGAAGTATTGCGGGCCCGCTTGCTGATACCCGATTGGAAAACGTGCCCCTGATATGAAGGCTGTCGGCAACAAGCTGGTCCAGGGATGCATGTTCCCAACTCGTCTGTGTCAGAATGTTATGCGCGGCCGAAAGGGCCATGAGCCGGCCTTCAAAGGCGGCACGAGCTTCGGTGGCGGGTGTTCCCCTGAATGTCTGGTGTGCAATGCCCTGGACCACTGCCAGCGTATTTTTCACACGATGGTTGAGTTCCGCCATCAGCAGTTCTCGTTGCGCTTCGGATCGCTTGCGCTCGCTGATGTCCACGACCGAGGCGAGGATCATCAGCCCTTCGCTTGTCTGGATCGGGCTGAGCCCAATCTCCACCGGCACTTCGCTGCCATCCTTGCGCCGTGCATAGAGGTCCCGGCCTTCGCCCATGGGACGTGCAAGAGGGCGACTATCATAGGTCCCGCGGAACACCGGGTGTGAGCTGCGGAACCTGTCCGGGACCAGCATTTCAATCCCTTGGCCGATCATTTCCTCTCGTTCGTAGCCGAATACGGCCTCGGCATGCAGGTTGACCAGGATAATGCGGCCGCTCCCGTCCGTCATGACCATGCCACTTGGAGCCGCTTCCACTGCTGATCGAAATCGCTCCTCGCTGTGGCGTAGCGCTGCTTCCGCCTGATCGCTTTCCGTCACGTCGACATTGACCCCGATCAGCCCCCGAAATTGCCCCTTGGCCGAGAAATGGGGTCGAGCGACCGTGAGCAGGACGCGGAACTCGCCCTTGCTGTTTTTGTAGCGACCCTGGACCGAAACCGTTGATTGGGTCGCCAGCGCTTCCGCCATCCGGGCTCCGATCTCGTCGGCGTCGTCCGGATGGATGGTGGAATGCCAACTGAAGGTCGGAACCGCCTCAACGGGGACACCCCAGAACTCGCGAAGCATGCTGTTAAGGTTCGTACACTTACCGGATGCGTCACAGGTCCAGATCATGACTGGTGCATGCTCCGACATCAGGCGGAATTGTTGTTCGGATGAGCGCAACTCCTCTTCTGCGGCTTTCCGAGCTTCTTCCGCTCGGGTCCTTTCAAGATAGAAGCCGATCTGTCGCGCGATTGTGGTGGCAAGATTAAGCTCGTGGCTGGCGAAGGAGTGCTTTTGTTCGTAGTAGGTCATGAACTTGCCTACGACTTCGCCTTGCGCGATGAGGGGGATGAACGCCAGACCGACGATGCCTTCGCTGGCGATCCTGTCTTTTACGGCTGCGGGTTCGTCCGTCTCGGCAATATCCGATACGAAAATCGGCTCTGCGTTACGCTCCCCTACTTTCCAGGGGGAATGCCCTGCAAGAGCCTGCCGGTAGCCGTCCGATAAACCCCGCCAGGCCACAAAGCTCATCACGCCGACGTCGTCGAACAACAACATGGACGCCCGCCGGCACCCTAGACCGTCGCGGATGGCGTCGAGGCCCGCCTCGAATGCTTCGTGGTTGGATTTTGCCCTGTAAAGGCGGTCTGTCAGCACGTAAAGTGCGCTTAGTTCGTCAAGCCGTTCCGTGAGTTTCTCGCCCCCCGGCATTTGCATCGCCTGCTCTCCCTGGCGAATTGATTAGCAGAACAGCATATAACGGCGACACTGCCGAAAAGGTTGCGTGCTCACAGGTTATCTAACCTGCAAGGGTGATCGCCCGGTCTCGGCGCTCTCCTGGGCGAGCATGTCCTGCATCCAATGCAGGGCTTGGGACCCGCATCCCCGGCCGGCCAGACAAAAGAGGCGGCTTGGCGCCGCGTATTGAAGTGAATTTCCTGGGTGCCCAGCTTAATCGGTTTCAATCGCGCGTCGACCAACACCTCGATGTTTGCCGGCACGGCCGTGGTAAGGCTCAAATCGTCTGCTGCCGTCATGCCATCGATGACGGCGCGCGGGTTGTCGCGCCGGGTCACGGCCCGGATCAAGATCCGATAATCGGGCACAGTCGCTCGCCCGGTCAGGCTGTTCGTCCGGGTCGATCGTAGAGGCCACGATCGATCCGGCGCAGCTCATGGGCTACCGCCAGCCGCTGAAGCGTCTTGGCGATCGCCGCACCGCGCCCCCAGATCGGCGAAGTCCCCAGCGCCCACACCTCGTCGGGCTTGGACTGGATGCGTGCAAGCACGCGCGTGCGAGTGTTGGTCTCAGGTGCCGCTGAAGTCCGAAGAATGCCACAAGTTTCGGACAAGACACTCGAGCTGCGCCAAGGCTGCGAGGTCGCCCGAATCGCTCCGTTTGCGGAAATGGCGCAGGAGGAGCATCACCCAGACCGACGGTGGCGCACCGTGCCGCTTGCGCGCTGCGCCCGGCAAGGGAGGCTGCGCCGCGGCGCAACCCGTCACTATCATCGCGTTGCATGCCGCGCCCTTGCCCGCCTTGCTCTTCGCGGCCTCCTGTTCGTGCCCGATTGTTTGGGCGAGAACCGAATAGAAAGGAAGCGCTGCAAAGGCGCGCGGGCGAAAATGGAAAAAGCAGAACTTGAAGGGCTGAAGGACAAGGTACCCTGCGCTGCGGTGCTGGAGCGCGCGGGGTTCGCCCTCGACGTCAAGGAGAGCACGCGCAAGGCGATGAAGTATCGGCGTGAGGCGTCGATCATCATCGTCATCCATGACGGCAAGGGCTGGTTCGACCCGCTTGGCGACGACAAGGGAGATGTCTTTCGCCTGGTCGAACATCTAGAGGGGGTGCCGTTCGTCGAAGCCATGAACGACGTCGCCAGCCTAATCGGGTTCGTGCCTTCCGAGCCGGTCTGGCAGCGGGTGTCCCGCGAGCGGGAGCCTGACCTGTCGATAGCTGAGCGCTGGCACGCACGGCGCAGGCCATGGCGCGGATCGGCGACCTGGCGCTATCTCACCGAGGCCCGCCATCTTCCCGCCTGCATCGTCCGCGCCGCAATCAGCACCGGCGTTCTGCGCGAAGGCCCGCATGGCTCGATGTGGGGTGCCCATGTTGACACCGACGGCACCGTCACCGGCTGGGAAGAACGCGGACCGGACTGGCGCGGCTTTGCCACCGCCGGCGCCAAGGTGCTGTTCCGCCTCGGCCGTCCTGATGCGCTGCGCCTTTGCGTGACCGAAGCGGCGATCGACGCCATGAGTCTTGCCGCGCTAGAGGGCCTTCGCGCCGACACGCTCTATCTCAGCACCAGCGGCGGCTGGTCGCCGGCCACCGATGCGGCGCTCCGCGCGCTTGCCGCACGGACCACCGTCCGGCTCGTTGCCGCAACGGATAACAACAAGCAGGGCGACATATATGCCGGCCGGCTGATCGCTCTCGCGGGCGAGAAGGGCTGCGGTTGCCAGCGTCTGCGCCCGGTCGCTGACGACTGGAACGCCGATCTGAAGACGAGGAATGGGGAAAGGAGAAGAGGAGGAGGCAAACCGAGTGCCGCATGCCCGCCGGGCGCCTCAAGGGTGAAGCTTCGCCCGGCTCGCGCCGGCCCTTGACCCGCCCGGGCGGAGAGGCGGCCGCGGGGAGGGGTCCGGAAGGGCCGAAGAAGATGGTGATCCATAAGGGATGAACCGCGCTCCGGCCCGCACAAGCCAGGAGCCTCCCCATGACCCAATCCTCCATCCGCAAAATCTACTTCGGCGTCGCCGATCGCCGGCAGATGTTCCGCCTCTTCGACCGCCACGCCCAGCGGCCCAATCGCTGGGAGAATGACGACAGCGGCCTGTTCGCCGGCGAGTGGTTCGAGATCGCGCGCGCCGAGCACGACTACATGCTCGACCTGCTGCCGCCGCTCTGGATGCGCAGCGGGATGTTCGCCCTGCGCGAGTTCCTCACCGAGAGCGTGACCAGCGTCTTCTACACACTGCGCATCGACGGCAAGACGCGCTACTTCCACGCCTATTGCGACCTCGCGCGGCCCCGCTTGCCGGTCGAAATGCGCGACGCCATCGTCGAACGCGAATCCTGGCCAGTGAAGGCGATGACGCGTGCGGAGCGCCTCGAGCATGTCTGGAGCGCGACCCATGACGAGTATCGCGGCTACGACGGAGAGCGCTTCGGAGCCCAGCATCGCGGCAAACCCACCACCCTTGTCTATGGCCTGGGCACTCCCGAGTTGAAGCTGCTCGGCGACCTGACCGATGACGAGATCGCGGCCAAGCTGCCGGTGCATCTCAGGCACCTCCCTATTCGCGCAGCGGCGTGAGGGAGGCGGCGATGTTTACCTTCCCGATCGTAGCGGTGCGCAAGGTCATCGAGCGCGGCATCGAGGATGCCGCGGCCGATGGCGGCTTCCGCAATCCCTACTATGGCACCCGTCCCGGCGAGGGCGAGAAGCCCGGCCTGTGGCTGGTCGGCGACGAGGGCGTCTACATCATCTCCAACGGCAGGCTCCCCGAAGGGACACGCGCGCTCGTCATCTATGCCGAGCAATGCCACCCCAAGGGCGATATCGACTGGTGGGACTACAAGCGCCGCCACTTCGGCGCCGATGATGGCATCGAATTCATCGAGGCCGAGCGCCTGCTTCCGCTGTTCGACCGCAACCTGCGGGCTACCCACCTCAACATCGAACTCACCGAGACCGAAATCGCGCTCTCGCTGATCAGCCGCTGACTTCCCAACCCTGCGACGCCGATCCCCTGGCCGACCCGCTCGGCCGGTGCATCGCGTTCGCCCTCACACAAGGATTTCTACCATGTCGAACGACGATCCTTTCACGCTCGATCTGTTCAACAGCACCACGCTCTCGTCGGGTCTCGGTCTCGGCGTCACCGCCTTCGGCAACGCCTTCGGCGCTGGCGACCCCGAAGCTGAAGAGACTACGACGCCCGCCGTGCCGGAGTCACAGCCGGCCTCCCCACGGGTCCACTCGCCGCGGCGCGCGGCCGAGGCCGGGCTGGGTGGCGACAACTTCGTCCTTGAGACCGATCGCGGTCTTGGCCGGGGGTGGAAGCAGCGCGCCCGCGACAATCTCGATGCCATCCGGCTCGCCGCCGAAATCGAGAGCGCCGATCGACCGGCGACGCGCGAGGAACAGGCGCGGCTGATCCGCTTCACCGGCTTCGGCGCTTCCGAGCTCGCCAATGCCGTGTTCCGCCGTCCGGGCGAAAAGGGCTTTCGCGCCGGCTGGGACGAGATGGGCGCCGAGCTCGAGGAGGTGGTGTCGAACGCCGACTACGCCTCGCTCGCGCGCTGCACGCAGTATGCGCACTTCACGCCGGAGTTCATCGTCCGCGCGATGTGGGCAGGCCTCGTGCGTCTCGGCTGGCGCGGCGGCAGGGTGCTCGAGCCCGGTATCGGCACGGGATTGTTTCCGGCCCTGACGCCGGCGAAGTTGCGCGACCAGGTGCACGTCACCGGCGTGGAGCTAGATCCGGTGACCGCGCGCATTGCCAGGCTACTCCAGCCTCGGGCACGCATTCTCAACTCCGACTTCGCCCGCACCGACTTGCCGGCTGGCTTCGATCTCGCCATCGGCAACCCACCCTTTTCGAACCGTATCGTCCGCTCGGATCGCGCCTATCGGTCGATGGGGCTGCGCCTGCATGATTACTTCATCGCCCGCTCGATCGATCTGTTGAAGCCCGGCGGTCTCGCGGCGTTCGTCACCAGCTCGGGCACCATGGACAAGACGGATTGTTCGGTACGCGAGCACATCGGCAAGACCGCCGATCTCGTCGCCGCCATCCGCCTTCCCGAGGGCAGTTTCCGGGCCGACGCCGGCACCGATGTGGTGGTGGACCTCCTCTTCTTCCGCAAGCGAGGGCAGGGCGAGGCCGAAGGCGATCTGTCGTGGCTCGATACCGACGAGGTCCGTCCTGCCGATGGCGACGATGGCGCGATCTGGGTCAACCGCTGGTTCGCGCGGCATCCCGATTTCGTGCTCGGTACCCACGCCACGACGTCGGGACCGTTCGGCGACGCCTACGCCTGCCTGCCGCATCCCGGGCTCGATCTCGCGCAGGCCCTGTCGGCCGCCATCTCGCTGCTTCCGGCAGCTGTCTATGACGGTGAGCCCGAAGCGATCGCTCCCGACGCCGGCATCGCCGAGAATGCGGAATCGCCTTCCGACGCGCCGGCTGTTCGCGAAGGCAGCTATTTCATCGCGCAGAACAACGCACTGATGCAGATGGTCGACGCCGTGCCTGTTGCCATCACGGTGCGCAAGGGGCGCAGTCCCGACCGGGTTCCGGAGAAGCACGCGCGCATCGTCCGCAAGCTGATCCCGATCCGCAATGCGGTCCGCGAGGTCCTGAAAGCGCAGGAACTCGATCGGCCGTGGAAGCAGGCGCAGGTGAAGCTGCGCATCGCCTGGTCGAACTTCGTCCGTTCCTTCGGACCGATCAACACGACGGTGGTCTCCACCAGTGAGGACCGAGAGACGGGCGAGGTCCGCGAGACGCATCGCAGGCCGAACCTGCAACCCTTCCTCGACGATCCCGATTGCTGGCTCGTCGCGTCCATCGAGGATTACGACCTCGAGGCCGACACGGCGCGGCCTGGCCCGATCTTCACCGAGCGGGTGATCGCACCGCCCTCGGCGCCGATCATCACTTGCGCCGCCGATGCTCTCGCCGTCGTGCTCAACGAGCGCGGTCATGTCGATGTCGATCACATCGGCGAGCTGCTGCATGACGATGCGGATGCCGTCATCGCCGAGCTGGGGGAGGCGGTCTTCTGCGATCCGGAGAGCGGCGCCTGGCAGAGCGCCGACGCCTATCTCTCCGGCCATGTCCGCGACAAGCTCAAGGCCGCTGAAGCCGCCGCGGCTCTCGATCCCGCCTTCGAGCGCAACGTTAGCGCTCTCGTCGCTGTCCAGCCCGCCGATCTCGGCCCATCCGACATTACCGCGCGTCTCGGCGCGCCCTGGATTCCCGCCGCCGATGTGGTCGCCTTCATCAAGGAGACGATGGGCGCCGAGATCCGCATCCACCACATGCCCGAGCTCGCTTCATGGACGGTCGACGCCCGCCAGCTCGGCTACATGGCGGCCGGCACGTCCGAATGGGGCACGGAGCGTCGGCACGCTGGTGAGCTCGTCACCGACGCGCTTAACAGCCGCATGCCGCAGATCTTCGACACCATCAGGGACGGGGACAGCGAACGGCGCGTACTCAATGTCGTCGATACCGAGGCGGCCAAGGAGAAGCTCACCAAGATCAAAACGGCCTTCCAAACCTGGATCTGGTCCGATCCCGACCGCACCGACCGGCTGGCGCGGGTCTATAATGACCGGTTCAACAACATCGCCCCGCGAAAGTTCAACGGGGATCATCTGCGACTTCCCGGCGCCTCAGGCGCCTTTTCTCTTTATGGGCACCAGAAGCGCGGCATCTGGCGCATCATCTCTGCCGGTTCGACCTATCTCGCGCACGCCGTCGGCGCCGGCAAGACCATGACCATGGCGGCCGCCATCATGGAGCAGAAGCGGCTCGGGCTGATCGCTAAGGCCATGATGGTCGTCCCTGGACATTGCCTGGCGCAGGCCGCGCGCGAGTTCCTGGCGCTCTATCCGATGGCCCGCATCCTCGTCGCCGACGAGACCAATTTCACTTTAGCCAAGCGGCGCCGCTTCCTCAGCCGCGCTGCCATGGCGAACTGGGACGCCATCATCATTACGCATTCGGCTTTCCGCTTCATCGGCGTTACGTCAGCGTTCGAACAGCAGATGATTCAGGACGAGCTCGAGCTCTATGAGGTCCTGCTCACCAAGGTCGAAAACGGCGATCGCGTGTCGCGCAAGCGCCTCGAGCGGCTGAAGGAAGGCCTCAAAGAACGTCTGGAGGCCCTCGCCACCCGCAAGGACGACCTGCTCACCATCTCCGAGATCGGCGTCGATCAGATCATCGTCGACGAGGCGCAGGAGTTCAGGAAGCTCAGCTTCGCGACCAACATGTCGACCCTGAAGGGGATCGATCCGAACGGCTCGCAGCGCGCCTGGGACCTCTATGTAAAATCCCGCTTCATCGAGACCAGGAACCCTGGCCGGGCGCTCGTGCTGGCCTCCGGCACACCGATCACCAACACGCTGGGCGAGATGTTCTCGGTGCAGCGCTACCTCGGCTATGCGGCGTTGTCGGAGCGTGGCCTCCACGAGTTCGATGCCTGGGCTTCGACCTTCGGCGACGTCACTACCGAGCTCGAGCTGCAGCCCAACGGCAAATACAAGCCGGTCACCCGCTTCGCCACCTTCGTCAATGTCCCTGAGCTGATCGCCATGTTCCGCACCTTCGCGGATGTGGTCATGCCCGAGGATCTGCGCGACTATGTCAAGGTGCCGACGCTTTCGACCGGCACGCGGCAGATCAGGACCTCCAAACCATCGGCCGCGTTCAAGCGCTACCAGGCTCTCCTCGATGCCCGCATCAAGGCGATCGAACAGCGCGAAGGCCCACCCGAGCCCGGCGACGATATCCTGCTCTCGGTCATCACCGACGGCCGCCATGCCGCGATCGACCTGCGCCTTGTCAATCCGCACAATGACAATGAGCCGGGCAACAAGCTCAACGATCTGGTCGCCAATTCCTACCGCATCTGGCGGGACACCGCAGACGCAGCCTATGTCCGGCCCGACGGCAAGTCGTTCGAACTGACTGGCGCCGCGCAGATGATCTTCTCCGATCTCGGCACGCTCAATGTTGAGCGGACGCGGGGCTTCTCGGCCTATCGCTGGATTCGCGACGAGCTGGTGCGCATGGGCGTGCCGGCGGCCGAAATCGCCTTCATGCAGGATTTCAAGAAGTCGGAGGCCAAGCAGCGGCTGTTCGGCGATGTCCGCGCGGGCAAAGTCCGCTTCCTCATAGGCTCGTCCGACACGATGGGCACCGGCGTCAATGCCCAGCTCCGGCTCAAGGCGCTGCATCATCTCGACGTGCCCTGGCTCCCCTCGCAGATCGAGCAGCGCGAGGGCCGCATCCTGCGGCAGGGCAACCAGCACGACATCGTCGACATCTTCGCCTATGCCACCGAAGGCTCGATGGACGCTCAGATGTGGCAGAACAACGAGCGCAAGGCTCGCTTCATCGCCGCTGCACTCTCGGGCGACACTTCGGTGCGCCGGCTTGACGACCTCGGCGAAGGGCAGGCCAACCAGTTCGCCATGGCCAAGGCGATTGCCTCGGGCGACCCGCGCCTGATGCAGAAGGCCGCCCTCGAAGCTGACATGGCCCGGCTTGAGCGGCTCCGGTCCGCGCATCAGGACGACCAGTTAGCCATTCGCCGGCAGATCCGTGATGCCGAGCGCGACATCGAACACTCGACACGCCGCATTGGCGAGATCGGCCAGGACCTCGCGCGGCTGGTTCCAACAACCGGCGAGGCGTTCCGCATGAGCATGGGCGACGCGACCTACGTCGAGCGCAAGCTCGCCGGCCGCGCCCTGATGACCGAGATCCTGACCCTCGTGCAGCTTCAGCACGACGGCGCCCGCGCCATGGCCGCGATCGGTGGGTTCGAGCTCGAATATTGCGGCGAGCGCTTTGGCCAGGACGGCTATCGCTACGCCACCATGTTGCTGCGCACCGGCGCGGCGACGGAAGTCGAGTTGCCCGTCACCACCACGCCGCTCGGTGCGATCGCAAAGCTCGAACATATCCTTGGCAATCTCGACGGAGAGCAGGACCGCGCACGCCACCGGCTCGCGCAGGCTGAGCGGCGGCTCGCGTCCTATCGCTCTCGCGAGGGCAGCACCTTCGCCTTCTCGGACGAGTTGGCCGTCAAGCGCCGCCAGCTCTCCGAAATCGAAAGTTCGCTGTCGCAAGACATCGACGGCGTACGGCCCGCCGAGGTGCAGGCGGTGTAACCTGCACCCACGTTCTGAGCGGCCTTCGCCAGCTCGGTGGAGGGGCGTTCCAGAAGGGAGCAGGGAAGCGAAAAGGCAAGGAGGCCGCTCGCAGATCGGGTGGTCCGCCGACGCTGACGCTCAATCGCGCCCGTCGCATCCCGGCCCATCATCCTGCGCAGGGCTGAAGAAGCCCCGCTTGGCCAGCCGGGCAGGGATGCTCCAGCGCAATTGCCCCGTTCCGCACGCTCCGCGGGCCGGGGGGTGTCTTCGGGAAGAAGACGAGAAAGGACCGGCGACGGGCCTGTCCATAACCCTCCAAGGAGCATTCCCATGGAACTAAAGTTTGTCGATCCACGCTCGCTCAAGGACAATCCTGACAAGGCACGGCGCTCCAAGTCCAGCCCTCAGGCCGACGCCCTGCTGCTGGCGACGATCAAGGCCATCGGCGTTGTCGAGCCGCTGATCGTCTTCGCTGAAGCCGATGGCGGCAATGGCTTCGTCATCGATCAGGGTCATAGGCGCGCAAGGCAGGCGGTCGCTGCCGGTCTCGAAGAAATCGCCGTTCTGGTCGTGCCTCGTGCCGAGGACGGCGGCGCGATGCGTTCGCTGGCCACGTCGATCACGCACGAGCAGCTCAACCCGGTCGATCTGTGGCGCGCCATCGAGCGTCTCGTCGCGCTGAACTGGACCGAGGAGTCCATTGCGATTGCGCTTGCGCAGTCGGTGCGCCAGGTCAAGAAGCTGCGTCTGCTGGCCAACGTGCTGCCCGCGATGCTCGACGCCATGGCCAAGGGCGATATGCCGAACGAGCAGCAGCTCCGGACTATCGCGGCGGCTTCGCTCGAGGAGCAGAAGGAGGTCTGGAAGGCCAAAAAGCCCAGTAAGGGCGATCCGCAGGTCTCGTGGTGGGGCGTCGCCAACGGCCTCACCAAGCGGCGCATGTACGCGCGCGACGCAAGCTTTGGCGACGAGCTGCGCGAGGCCTACGGCATCGCCTGGATGGAAGATCTGTTCGCACCGGCCGACCAGGACAGCCGGTACACCACCGACGTCGACGCCTTCCTCGGAGCCCAGCAGGAATGGATGACGCAGAACCTGCCCAAGAAGGGCGTCATCACCGAGCCGAACACTTATGGCGAGGTGAAGCTGCCGCCAAAGGCGGAACGCGTCTATGGCACGCCGAAGAAGTCGGACCACGCGGCGATGTATCTTGACCGCGACGGAAAGGTGAAGACCGTCCACTTCCGACTGCCCGAGGCCAAGAAGAAGGCCAACGCGACGGAAGCTGACGAGGCGGTCGACAGGCCGAAGTCGCGTCCCGATGTGACCCGTAAGGGCATTGAGATGATCGGCGACCTGCGCACCGATGCTCTCCATGAGGCGCTGTCGCGGGCGCCGATCGAGGACGACACGCTGCTGGCGTTGCTCGTTCTCGCCTTCGCCGGGCAGAACGTGCGCGTCGAATCCGGGGCCGGCGGCGATCATGGATATGGTCGCCGCATGCCCCGGCACGCCGCCACCCTCTTCGATGCCGAGGGCAAGTTCGCCTTCGACGCCGAGACTTTGCGCATCGCGGCCCGGGGCGTCCTCATCGAGGCCTTCTCCTGCCGCGAGGGCATGAGCAAGTCGGGCGTGGTGGCGCTCGTCGCCGGTCGCGCGATCGGGGCAGACGGCTTCCTCGCCAATATGGGCACCGAGGACTTCCTCTCGTGTCTGTCGCGTCCGGCGCTCGAGGGCTCCTGCTCCGACACGCCGGTTCTGCCGCGGGCGCGAGTCAAGGACACGCGCGCCGCGCTCGTCGAGCACTTCAAGGAGGGCCATTTCGTCCACCCGGCCGCGCTATTTGCTCACGAGACGACGAGCCTGACCGAATGGCTCTCCAAGAGCACCGTCACCGAGGTCGAGGACGACGATGGGCCTCAGGTCGACGGTCTGAGTGGAGAGGACCGGCCTTCCGGGGATGACGGGTTCGAGGAGGGCTATCGCGAGGCCGCCGAATAGACCTTGCCTCCCTTTCGATCCCTCCGCCGCCGCCAGGTTCGCCTGGCGGCGGCTTCGTTTTCAACCGCAGCAAACGGAGGACACCATGTCCCCACACACGATCTTCGAATACGCCCCCATCGGCGCAATCGTCGCCTGGAGCGACGGAAGTTCGCGGCCGCCGCAGCGGCACCGCCGAAAGCTCGGCGCCTGGAAAAACAGCAACAGCCAGGGGCGTCTGATCCGCAAGCAGGGCGCGCTTGGCACCGGCGTGGTTGACCCGCACGCGAGCTTCACCCTGCACGAGGCCGACTATGGCGCCGGCGGCGTCATAGCAATCCGCGTGCATCGGACCTTCTCGCTGAACTCGGGCCTGCGCTTCACCATCATCGAGCCTCCGTCGGTCGGCTCGGTCCGGGTGTTCGATCGGCCGGGCGACGATTCCGAACTCGTTCACCTGGCGCCGCACCGGGCCGCCGCCGAACAGTGGCTCTCGGAGCACGGCTACCCAACGCCGTGATCGAGGGGGTGACGGCCGGCGAGGCGGCCGCCGATGCCGTCGAGGGGAGGGCCGCGGGATGAGCCAGACACAAAAAACCTCGGCCCCCGCTGTCGCCCCTTACTCGTCGGGAGCTTCGTTCGGGTGGAGCGCTGACGGCTTGCTGGTCGCGCTTGTCGGCGAGACCGCCTATGCAATGATGCCAGTGCGCGAAGGTAGCCACATTCTAGCCACCGGCTGGCGCATCGCCCGGCCAATGGCCGAGTGGACCCGCTCGGATTTCTGTGGCCATCTCGGCGATCTCGCTGGTGAGACCGCTTTCCGAGCGAAAGTCCTCGATCAGGCCCAACATCATCGGCAAATGCTCGTGCTCGGCTGCCGCGAAATTGCCGGCGGTGCAAACACCCCTTGGGGACCGTCGCACGGCGCGACCGTCTATGCCGAAGGCGTCATCTCCCACTCGAGTGCGGGGCACGGCGGTTTCAAGCTCTCGGCCGAGCAGAACCGCGAAGTCCATCCGATGCTTCGTGCCGTCGGCGGGTGGTACGAGGAAGACGAAGCATGGGCCATCGTCGCCCTCTCGTTTCCGCACCTCTTCACTTCACTTGAGCGCCGGCATGCCGAACGAACCATCAAGGACTCATGGCCGGACGCGTGGGAAGCAATTTCCGGGACGATCCTCGCTCCGGGCGAATCCCGCACGAAGGACCAGCGTACCTTCGAAGCCCAGCATGCCACCGACTGGGTCGTCGTTTCAGCAATCACTTCACAGCAGCATACGGGTTTTGTCGAATGCGTCGCCACGCCGGGCGGCAAGCGCGGGGCCGGGACCGAGGACCGCCGCTTTCTGGTCCCGACCGATGAATACGATATCGGCCGGTTCGGCTTCGTCATCGACCCTGACCGACATGCCGTCTATGCCGGCCCGTCCACTTTCGTCAGCTGGCAGAGCAGGGCGTCGCGATGATCCTTTTGCCCGAATTGCGCCGCGAACTCTCGCGCAACGAGGAGGCGCGGTGCCAAACGCAGCGGCAGTTGGTGATAGTGAACCGGCAGATCAGGCGCCGCATGACCACACTGATCCCGGGCCTGCTGCCGCTGCGCAAGACGCCCGATCCTCAGGCGTTCCTCGATCGCTACCGGTGCCAGCTTGCCGCCCTGACCGCGGAGCGGCACCCGAGGATCGACGCCCTGTCGCGCAAGCTGCGCGGCACGAGCAGGCGATTGCCAGATTCCTGGATGGGAACGGCGAAGCCGCCGATATGGGCCTGGGGGGTCTGGCGATGCCGGTGTACGGCCGCGAACGCGAACGCGAGCACTGCCGAGAACGGGACCTCTGGCCTGGGCTATGATGGGGGTGACCGTGGTGTGCGTGCCGAGATACTCCGGTCGATGAATCGGCAGGTGGTCATGATCACCTGTCCTTCGGTTCCCATGTCGAAGTCGAGGTCGTGCCGGTCCTCACTCGGGCTTCATGCGGTCCTGAACCGGCGGCCGGCCGCTTCAAGGCCGCGTTCCGCGCCGCGGGGCGGCCGGATCGGTCCGGTCTCGACATGGCAGGCCCGCGTCCCGCGCGAGGGCTGAATAAAGCCGTGCTTGGCCGCAAACCTTCCATGCTCGTCTCGGTCCGCCCGGACCCTGAAGCGCCCGTCATTCCACCGGTTCTTTTGGTCCGCGCCCGAGGGAGGGCCGGCACGGAGCCGGTCCTGGCCTCGAGAACCTGAAGAAAGGACATGCCAATGACCAAGAAAGCCGCCAATTCCCGCACAGCCGCCCGCGTCACTCCGCTCCGCAAGGGCACTACCCTCCAAATGGTCCGGCTCGCCTGTCCCGATGCCGCGCAGTGCTCGCTCATCTCCGAGAGTTTTGGCCTCCCGGTGCTCGACAGCGACGGCATCCGCGACCTGCACGAAAAGCTCATCGTGGATACGGCCGCAGCGCTCGACGAGGGGCTTGGGGAACGCGCCATGCAGATACACCTGCAACGCGTCGTCGGTGCCTTTGTCGGGTCCGCGTACGGTGCCGGCCAGTTCTACAGCCGGGCGGTGTCCGAAGCACGAGACGCGACGGCCAAGTCGGCCTGCGACGATCGGGACGAAGACGTCGGGGGACCAGTCGGCTTCGACAGCGCTGCCCAGCGCAAGCGTGAGTTCGCCGCCGATATGTCGCTCCAGGCCCATGCGCTGCGCATGGCCGCCGAGGGGGCCGTCGCCGCTTACGAGCGGGTTCTAGGCGAGGTCTGGAAGCCCTTCGAGCGCCCGGTCGAAAACCCCGGCCAATCCGCCGACCGCAAGGCGGCCGAATTGCAGATGGCGGCTCTCGGATGAGCGCCAAGGGCGGGGCTGCGGTCCCGCCCTCCTTCCATGTGGGGCACGGTCGGCTCATTCGTCAGTCGCATCAACTGCGCAGGGCGGAGCCGATTTTCATGGGCCGAACATGCCGCTTTCCATCATCGCCAAGTGAACCTTCATCGCGAGTGCCGTCTCCTGGCTGACGAAGAGAGACAACCTGATACCTGCGGTGCGCCGGAGCGAATATGGCCGCATCCGTCTCCCAATTTTCCCCCCGTGGCGACCACATCGACACGGCAAGTTCTTATTCCAGCGATTTCATGTGCGCAGATTCGCGCCACGGTTCGGACGCCACTCCCGGCGCACGGTCCGGGGACGGCCGCCGCGGTGCCAGCTCCTTCGCCCGCCTCGGCCCAATCGACACGCTGGGCTCCTTCACGACCCAATCCCGCTCTCTCGTGATGGCTTTCCTGGTGCGGCTGCGGATCTTCCCCGATCAACCCGCAGGGGTCCGCTAGCATGCTGCGGCCGCTCGGCTGACGCCTTCGGGTGATCGCGCCCGCCTCCGCACACTGACGGAGCCATCGAGCGGGAATTGGCCCGCTCCAAGATGGAGCCCTCGGATGTCCCACGATCTCATACTCGCCCAAAAAGCCGCCTGGTCCCTTGCCCGCACTCTCATGGTCCCGGTCATCCTCTTCCAGGTCGACAACGAGTTTGGCGTCATGCCCGCCGACGAGCTCGACGACGCCGACGTCGAAATCCTCTTCGAATACGATCCCTATAGCGGTGGCCGGTCGGTTCATTGAACCGACCTTCTCCCGACTGCATTCAGGCGGCGCCCAGCGCCGCCTTTCTACGCTGACGCCCGCTCGCGCCCCGTCCTGCCCCGAGGTCCTGGCGGAGCCGGGCAGTCAGCGCAACGGCTTCGCCGTCCTCCGCTGTCGCTGCGGCCCATGACCACCCATCGTGCGAGCACGACGGGGCCCCGGTCGGGTGCGCGGCCCGCCTTCGTGCTCAGCCCAAGCGGACCCCGTGACGGGGCCGCGATCGGCGCGACCTCAGAACTGGAGGTTTGTGAATGACCAGGAAAGAAAATGCAAAGCGCATCGACATCTATGCGCGCATCACCGACCGCATCGTGGCCGAGCTGGAGAAGGGTATCCGTCCTTGGATACGGCCGTGGCAGTCGAGCAATGCCACCGGCCGCGTCACCCGGCCGCTCAGGCACAATGGCCTGCCCTATAACGGCATGAATGTGCTGCTGCTTTGGTCGGAGGCTGTCGCACGCGGCTTTTCCAACCCGATGTGGATGACATTCAAGCAGGCGCTCGAACTCGGCGGCGGGGTTCGCAAGGGTGAGACCGGCTCGATGGTCGTCTTCGCCAGCCGCTTCACCAGGACGGAGACGGACACCAGGGGCGAGGAAATCGACCGCGAGATCCCCTTCCTCAAGGCGTATTCGGTTTTCAACACGGCGCAAATCGATGGCCTGCCGGACCAGCTTTATCGACGGCAGGCAGAGCCGGTGCGCGATCCGATCGCCCGGATCGAGCATGCCGACCAGTTCTTTGCCAATACCGGGGCGCTAATCCGGCATGGCGGGGATCGGGCCTACTTTGCCCCGGCGACCGACCACATCCAGATGCCGCCGTTCCAGACGTTCCGGGACGCCGCGTCATACATTGCCACGCTCAGTCACGAGGCCACCCATTGGACTTCGGCGCCGCATCGCGTGAACCGCGACCTTAGCCGCTACGCCAAGGATCGTAGCGAGCGAGCGCGCGAGGAACTGATCGCCGAGCTCGGAAGCTGCTTCCTCTGCGCCGATCTTGGTATCGCGCCGGAGCTCGAGCCCCGGCCGGACCATGCGAGCTACCTCGGCTCGTGGTTGAAAGTGCTTGCCGACGACAAGCGCGCGATCTTCTCGGCCGCCGCCCATGCGCAACGCGCCGTCGCCTTCCTGCATGGCCTTCAGCCGCAGGCCGCAGAAGAACGCGAGGCCGCCTGACGTTTTCACGCATCAACCTTCGGAGGGGGAGGCCATGCGCCTTCCCCTCTGCTTCGCTCTGCCGTGCCGTTAGACGAACATGACGGAAAAGCCTCCCCGATAGTCGCGAAATCGATCCCCACGCGGGCTGATCCGGAGAACCGGCGGCCGAATTCCTTCTCGCGGCCAACCTAAAGTTCGAACCGAAGTTGCCGTTGTTCCGGCGGCAAGACATCGCCAAGCGACGAAAGCGTCACGCCCAACAGCCGGATTCCCTTCTGTACCGGAAACACCGACCTCAGGAGGTCGGCTGCGAGACGTTCGAAGTCAGAGAACTCGATTGGCACCGGCACGGTGCGACTGCGCGTGATCTGCTGGAAATCGGCAAATTTGACCTTCAGCGTGATTGTCCTGCCCCGGATGCCCTTGCCTTCACAGTATCCCCAGACTTTGGCGACCAGCGGCTTGAGTTCGGCGAGCGATACTTCGAGATCGACGATGTCGGCTGCGAATGTGTCCTCGGCGCCGATCGATTTGCGCGGCCGATCCGGCTCGACCGCGCGCTCGTCGATGGCGCGCGCGATCTGATAGTACCAGAGCCCTGACTTGCCGAAATGCTGCCGCAGGAAGGGAAGCGTGCGGTCCTTGAGATCGGCGCCGGTCTCAATGCCCAGCGCCTCCATCTTGGCGGCCGTCGCGGGACCGACACCATGAAATTTCTTCACGGGCAAGGTCTCCACGAAGGCGGGTCCATCGCGCGGCGTGATAACGAACTGGCCGTTTGGCTTGTTCTGGTCGGACGCCATCTTGGCCAGGAATTTGTTGTACGAAATGCCCGCGGAAGCGGTGAGACCGGTCACCAGCAGGATTTTCGCCCTGATCATTTCGGCGATCGTCGTTGCGGACGAAATGTTGAGCCGATTCTGGGTGACGTCCAGGTAGGCCTCGTCGAGCGAGAGGGGTTCGATGAGATCGGTATGTTCGGCGAACACCTCTCGGATCTGAGCCGAGACGGACCGGTAGACGTCGAAGCGAGGCGGCACGAAGATCAGCTCGGGACATTTGCGCTTTGCCGTGACCGAAGGCATGGCCGAGCGAACACCGAAGGCGCGCGCCTCGTAGCTTGCGGCAGCGACCACACCGCGCGCAGCGGCCCTGCCAACGGCAAGCGGCTTGCCGCGCAGGTCCGGGTTGTCGCGCTGTTCGACCGAAGCGTAGAACGCATCCATGTCGACATGGATGATCTTGCGCGGGTCCGCGCCGCAGTCAGGGGCCATTTGCCTGCAATGCCATCTCGCCAAGGTCTGAGATTCGTACTGAACGATCCTATAATCTTCAGATTGCGAATTCAGCCTGTGTGCGATCCTGACGGAGACGCGAAATCGCAAAACTTCTCCCGGGAAGTGGACGAAGGAGCTTCGTTTTCCGGAAGATTCATGTCAGCCACGCCGAGCGCTCTTCCCGGCGCAGCACTGCCATCTTGCGGTTGTGGTAAGGCGCGATGTCATCGTTGGCCTGGATCGTGAGGATTGCCATAGGCTTGCGGCCAATCGCACGTCGCCGGCCGCCAGATTCCGGCGAAATAGAACCAGTCGCCGTCTGCGAGGCGAAAGCTGTAGTTCTTCCCCTGGCTGCGGTGCCGGAATTCGGACGCCGGCACGAGGCAGCGATGGCTCGGGAATGATCGATCCTCCGCGCGCACCACAGTGAAGGGGCGGCCACCATCTCTCGGTTGGAGTCCCCATGGGAGCTCGACCATTTCAATATCGCCGCCGTAGCGTCTTATGACGATGCGGCGTTCGTCGAGCGGTGCGTCGGAATCGAAAGCTCTTGCGCTCATGATCAAAAGAACATAACAGGAACACAATTGCTGCGCAACGCCGAAGAGACAGGTGACACATGTGCAATGATTATCGGCTGATAGTGGATGTCGCCTCGATCGTGGAGGACTTCGCCGATCTCAAGATCAAGATCCGCTTCAGCGAAGGCGCGCCGAACATTGAGGCACGCGAGGATATCAAGATAACGGATATCGGTCCTATCATCCGCCCGATCGACGGCGCGAGCGGCGAGGGCGATCTGGTTCAGCGCCGGTGGAGCTGGCCCGGACAGAACAAGCGGCCGGTCTACAATTTTCGCTCGGACGGTCGCGAGTTCGCCTCGAACCGCTGCCTGATTCCGGCCGACGGCTTTTACGAGTTCACCGATCCCAACGAGAAGGTAAGAAGCGCAAGGACAAGTGGCTCTTCACCAAGCGCGACGAGCCGATCTTCTGCATCGCCGGGATCTGGCGCGAGACCAATGATGTCGGTGAGGCGTTCACCATGCTCACGATGGAACCCGGTCCGGACTCGCTCCGTATCACGATCGGCAGATCGTGATCCTGGAGCGCAAGGATTGGGCGACCTGGCCTGATCCCCCGGTGTCCGCCAAATCCCTGATCAAGCCGCTTCAGGCGGGGACGCTGGTCGTGGAACAGGTCGGGTGATGTGAGGCGGCGCGCTGCTGACCGCGATTTGGGCGTAGGTATTTTAAGCGCACGAAGCCTGTCGGCGCCGCAGCCATACGGCGGGAAGGTTTGATCATTGGCGAGTAGCCCAAGCTCTAGCCGCGACCGGGGCTGCTTCGTTGGTCAGGCATCGAACGGCCGCGAGGCGGTGCCTTTTCCGAGAGCTCGACCCAGACCGCTGCTCTTTTCCCAGCCGCGCACCTCGACATCGACTTGGGCGTCGATCAGTCGGTTCTTGAGCGAGGGGCTCAGCAGAAGGTGGTCGATCCGCAGGCCTGCGTTACGGCCGAAGGGTGGCGGAAATAGTCCCAGAAGGTGTCAAGTATCCCGCTTGGTCGGGTTAATTTCCTTCGTCGCGACACTCTGCATCCACCGGAGGCGGGCGGCAGCTTTTGCGCCACTAATCAGACGTTGAGATCTCCATGTCCGGGCAGCCGAGTCGCCGCTGAGGATGCGAGGCTGACGTTCGAATTTGACCTTTCTCGGCGGTAGCCGCCATCAATCAGGACTGACAAACCTCGAGTGGGTTACATTCCGCTCTAGCTGACCCTGTGTTCTTCTTGTCGCCGATTGGGGGATTGCAGCGCAGAAATGCAGCGCTCCAGCCGCTTCAGCCGCGCCTTGTGGGTCCGCAATTGATAGCCGACCTCGATGAGCCTTCTTGGCTTCGAGGCACTTCCCGCAACAAGTAGCTCCTGTTCCAGCCGGGCGATTTCCTCCCGGACTTGTTGGGCGTCAGCGAGCCGCTGTTGTCGGATCCAGCTTCGACCACGCATTCCTCCAGAACCGCCTGGTCGTCTATTCAAATGCTTGGGGATGTTGCAGCTGTTCGATGGAATCGGCCCGGCGCATTTCCAAGTCTCGCAACGTCGCATCACCTTCGCTAGTGTCTGTCGGCTCACGCGCCGAACGCAATTCCTTGCCAAACCCGTGCCGGAATATGTCGCCGAAGCCGGGCGAGGCAACCCCTGCGCTGCACCTTTTCTGACTATCTCGGTCGCTGAACCGCACATTTTCTGGCGTCAAGCGTCATGGGTTATATTAGCTATGTGAAATGTTAAGGCAGACATTCTGTTCAACGTGAAGAGCGCCTCGGCCGTTATTCCGTTGCTGCAGCTGCCTAGCCTGTTCCTGCGCAGATAAAATGAGCGTCAGCTAAAGTATACACTGTGGCGTTATGGATACGGTAACTACACGCATCGCCATCCGATGCTTTTTTCATTGATAATTAGTCTGCTTTGGGTAACCCTAGGTGTAGCGGTGAATCGGGGAGGCTCATGCGACAGGATGTATCTGCCGTTCGAGCGGGACAACAGTTCCGCGGCAACTCCCGATCCACTCAAGACTTGGGCCATCTGGGCGGAGCGCCTTTCTCTTGATGGCAAGCCGGCAAACATCATTCTCGAATGGAGCCTGTTCGGACCGTGAGGCCGGCGGGGGCGATTGACCATGCAGCAGACGACCAGGCACCAGGCAAGCCGGACCCAGCGCCAGTCGAGCAAAAATGAACGGGAAAGCGAAGCGCCAGACGGTCGGCCGGCGGCCGCCTCTTCGCACCTTCTGCGTGGCGGCCGCATGACCAAATGGAAGGGGCAGGCCGCCAGCTTCGCGCCCAACGCCGCCGAACTGGTCTCTGTGCTGGCGCACCCTGTCGCGGTACTCGCCCTGCCGCTGGCGCTTGCCGCCGCGCTCGCTGCCGGCCCGGCCGATGCGGGGACCCGCTACTGGGACGCCAATGGAAGCGGCTCCGGCTGGGGCGGTTCTGGCACGTGGAATACAACCAATCTCAACTGGAGCGCCAATAATGATGGCGTCAGCGGCCCCTACAACCAGCCGTGGAACAACGGCGCCGGCGATGACGCCTATTTCGGCAGCACCGCCGGCACGATTACGCTGGGCGCGCCGGTCAGCGTCCACGACATGACCTTCCAGAGCAGCGGCTGGGTGTTCAATGGCAGCACGCTGACGCTCATGGGCGCGACGCCGACGATCACCGTCATCAATGACAATCACGCCGTTACCATAAACTCGGTCGTCGCCGGCACGGCGGGGCTGACGCTCGCCGGCTCGGGCGACCTTTATCTCTACAACACCGCCAACACCTTCTCGGGCGGCATCGTCGTTGCAGGCGGCGGCTGGCTCACCGTCCAGGGCAACGGCTCGCTCGGCGCGGCCACCAACACCATCACGCTCAACAGCGGCGGCTTTTCCAGCAACACGGCCCTCGACGCCAGTTGGAATGTCATTCTTGCCGGCACCGCCACGATAGGCGGCCAGGCCGGCTCGGCGCTTATCACGGGCGCGGGAAAGCTCTTCGTCAACGACGGCGTCACCCTGAGCAACGACAACAACACCTATGTGGGCGACACGCAGTTTTCCGGCACCGGCGGCCAGGCGCACCGCTATTTCACGTCGGTCCGCAACACCGGGGAGGCCAGTTCGCTCGGCAGCGGCGGCGACATCATCATCACTGGCAACGCCCAATATACCGACAATGTGCACTACACTGGCGACGGCGATACCTCCGACCGTACGTTCCGGTTTTCCTCCAACAACACAGCCGCCGTACTTCGCAATGACGGCACGGGCACGCTGGCGCTCACCGGGTCGATCATCGTCGCCGGCTCGGCCACCAGCTTCACGGCCACCAGCGGCGATCTTGCGCTCACCGGCACCATCAGCGCGGACGTCGCCGACACGTCGAGTGTCGGCTTCAGCGGCGGAGCAGGGCGCACAATCACGCTGGGCGACGCCAACTCCTATAACGGCTTTACCGGCGTCACGACCGTCACGGTCGTCGCCTCCACCCTGGCGAACATTGGCAGCAACAGCTCCTTCGGCACAGGCAACGCGAACAGCCAGATTCAGATCAACGGCGGCACGCTCAGCTATACGGGCGGCGCTGCCGGCACCGACCGCACCTGGCTGTTCTCCAACAATGCCTCATTTTCGAACAACGGCTCGGGCGGACTGACCCTCACCGGCGCGGTGCAGTTCGACGCTGCGGCTAGCTTGGACGTGCTCAATCTCGGCGGCTCCTACGGGGGCGTGAACACGATCTCGAGCAATATCACCGGCTCCGGCAGCATCGCCATGAACGGCGCCGGCACCTGGGTGCTCTCCGGCAACAACAGCTATACGGGCACCACGACCGTCACCGCTGGCACGCTGGTGGCCGGCGGCGCCACGGCCTTCAACCAGCTGAGTGGTGCCACGGTCGATGGCGGCATGCTGGACCTTGGCGGCTTCGACTACGGCTTCACCAAGCTTGAGGGCGCGGGCGGCCAGGTCGATATCGACAGCGGCAGCCTGACGCTCAACGTCGCCAACGGCACCACCGCCACCTATTCTGGAACGATCGTCGGCGCCGGCGACTTCACCAAGACCGGCGCGGGCACGCAGGTGCTGAAGGGCGCCAACACCTATACGGGCAATACGACCATATCCGGCGGCACGCTGGAGCTCAGCTTCGCCGGGGCCGGCGGCCCGACAAGCGATATCATTTCGTCCTCCTCCACGCTCAACATGGGTGGCGGCACCTTGGTTGTGACGGGCGTCTCGGGAGAAGGCAACAGCCAGACCTTCGATGGCCTCAACATCACCGGCGGCAGCAACAAGATCGACGCCACCGACGCCACCGTCAACTTCGGCGCCGTCAACCGCACCGCCGGCCTCGTCGATTTCGGCATCGGCACGGGCGCGGTCATGACGGTCGATTCGGGCACGGTGCTCGGCGGCTGGGCCACGGTCAACGGCTCCGACTATGCCACCGTGAACGGCAGCAACCAGATCGTCGCCTTCACGGACTACGATCTCAAGGACGACGCGGCGAGCTGGCTCGACGGCGACATCGTCGCCGACACGGACGGCCTCGCCAACTCGCCGTTCTACGGAACAGCCAGCGATGCCGGCGGCGACAATATCGTCCAGCTCGGCGGCCTGCGCTACGCGGCGGCCGCAAATTCCATCGTTACCGTCGGGCTCAACCAGACGCTCGGCGTCGACGGCGCCATCATCATAGGCTCCAGTGTTCTCGGCACCAGTCAGACCATCAATGGCGGCTCGGTGCGGGGCAGCGCCGGCGGGGTGCTCGGCGTCCAGCAGAGCAGCGCCGGCACCTTCACCATCAATTCCACCATCGTCGACAATGGCGCGGCGACCGGGTTCACCATGGCCGGCACCGGGACGGGCGCCGGCACCGGCAAGGTGGTGCTCGGCAACGACGCCAACACCTATACCGGCGCCACCTGGGTGACGCGCGGCACGCTGGAGGTCGGCACGCTCGCCGATGGCGGCTCCGCCAGCAGCATCGGCGCCTCCGGAGCGGGCTCGGAAAATCTCGTCCTCGAAGCGGCCAGGCTCCGTTACACCGGCGGTACGGCAAGCACCGACCGCGGCCTGACGCTGATGCGCTCGGGCGCCGTCACCGGCAGCATCGTCGACGTTTCGCAGGCCGCGACGGAGCTTACGGTCGGCGGCGAGATCGTCAGCCCCGACGGGGCGGGTCTCACCAAGGAAGGCGCCGGAACGCTGATCCTGACCAATGCCAACAGCAGCTATGCCGGCGTCACCACCGTCAGCGCCGGCACGCTGGCCGTCACCAGCCTCGGCGACGGCGGCGCCAACAGCACTATCGGCGCCTCCGGCAGCGAATCGGCCAATCTCGTCATCGCGAACGGCGCGACGTTCCGCTACGACGGCGCGACCGCCGCCAGCGACCGCGGCTTCACCGTCGGCACCGGCGGCGGCAGGATCGGTGTCGTCGGCGGCACCACGCTGACCCTGAGCGGCACGGCCGCCGGCGCCGGCGGCTTCACCAAGACCGGAACCGGCACGCTGGTTCTCTCCGGCACCAACACCTATACGGGCGGCACCCGGGTTTCGGAGGGCACCCTGCGCGCCGGCTCCACAGACGCCTTCAACCCCGGCGCCAATTTCATGGATGTGCTGGCAGGCGCGACGCTCGATCTCGGTGGCTTCGATATCACCACCGGCGTGTTGACCGGCGGCGGCCAGGTCAATCTCGGCGCCAACACGCTCACCTCCACCAACGGAACCGGAATTTTTACGGGCACCATCAGCGGCACCGGGGGCTTCACGCGCAGCGGCGTCGGCACGATGACGGTCTCGGGCTGCAACAACGACTATACCGGTGCCACCACCATCGATGGCGGCGCGCTGAGCGTCGGCTGCCTGGCCGATGGCGGCATCGCCAGCGACATCGGCGCCTCCAGCGCCGATTCGGCAAACCTGGCGATCCTCAATTCCGGCGTGCTGCAATACACCGGCGACGACGTGGCGATCGACCGGGGAATCACGCTTTCAAACAGTTGGGGCTATATCGACGTTTTCAAGGCTTCCACCGTGCTGGAATTCGAGGGCGATGTCGTCGGCGGCGGCGCGCTGCGCAAGCGAGGCGACGGCACGCTGATATTGTCCGGCACCAACTCCTACACGGGCGGGACCTATATCGATGCGGGCATCCTGTCCGCTGGGTCGACCGATGCCTTCGGCAGCGGACCCATCACGGTGACTGACGTTGCCGGCGTAACCGTCAGGCTCAACGACTTCGACAACACAATCGGATATCTCAGCGGCGGCGGTGCCACCGGCGGCGATGTCGAAATGGGTAGCGCAACGCTGACGCTCAATTGGGCCAGCGGCAACGCCACCTATGGCGGCACGATCAGCGGCACCGGTGGCCTCGTCAAGAATGGCGGCATCAACCAGGGCCTGAGTGCCTGCGACAGCAGCTATACGGGCGGCACTACGATCGGCGGCGGCCGGATCACCGCCACCTGCCTTGCGGATGGCGGGCTGAACAGCTCCATCGGCGCTTCCAGCAGCGACGCGGCGAATCTCGTCATAGGGGGGCCGTCCGATGCAGTTCTCAGCTATGTCGGCGACGGCGACACCACGGATCGGCGTTTCACGCTGCGAGGGACGAACAGCTACATCCGCAACTATGGCACCGGCGCGCTGGAGTTCACCAACACGGCCGCCGTCACCTACGATTATTCCGGCGCCGGTAACCGCAACTTCCGCCTCGGCGGTACGAACACCGACACCAATATCATGGCCGCCGAGATCGACGATGCGGCTTCGAACGGCGTTTCCCTCCTCAAGGAGGAAGCCGGCACCTGGCGCCTGACCAACGCCAATAGCAGCTATACCGGCGTCACCCAGATCAACGCGGGCGTGCTGGAGGTGACGAAGCTTGCCGATGGCGGCTCCGACAGCAGCATCGGCGCCTCGAGCTCGGTCTACACCAATCTGCTGATCCTCGACGAGGGGCATCTGCGTTATGTCGGCACCGGCGACAGCACCGACCGCCTGTTCCGGCTCGGCACCGGCACAACCTATATCGAATCCTCCGGCACTGGCGCCGTCAACTTCACCGGACCGGGCTCCATGGGCTTCTACACTCCTGGCGCGCGCACACTGGCGCTGGGCGGCACCTATACCGGCGACAACATCATGGGCGTCGTCATCTCGGACCAGGCCGCCAACAAGACGACGCTGGCCAAGAACGATGCCGGCACCTGGATCCTGACCGGCAACAACACCTATACCGGCAACACCGTCATCAATGACGGCAAGCTGATCATCGGCAATGGCGGCACCGCCGGCAATGTCGGCACGGGCGAGGTGATCCTCGCCTTCGATACCGGCGTCCTCGGCTTCAACCGCAGCGACACGTTCAATTTCGCGGGCGTGATCAGCGGCCCCGGCACCATCGAGCAGATGGGCGAGGGAACGACCGTGCTCACCGCGACCAACAGCGTCGGCACGACGAAGATCTCCAAGGGCACGCTGCAGGTGAATGGCGCCCTGACGACGCCGACAATCGCCATGGCCGGCACCTCGGCGCTCACCGTCAACGGGACGGTCGGCGCGACCGCCGGCGGCACCTCGACGATCACCGGCGGCGCGGGCGCCAGCACGATCACCGTTGGTGCGGCCGGCACGCTGCGGGCCAATGGCGACCTCGGCGGCGGCAGCGATACCGTCAATCTTACCGGCGCGCTGAACACAGGCGCCGGGGTTCTCAATCTCGGCGCCGGCAACGACACCTTCGTTCTCAACTACGACACGGCCACGCTCAGCGGCGCGGGTATCAACGGCGGCACCGGTGGGGAGACCGGCAGTGGCGATACGTTGCGGGTCTCGAACTCTCTGCTGCGGACTCTCGATGGCAGCGGCATCGCCGGTTTCGAGAGCCTCGACAAGCAGAATGCGGGCACATTAATCCTGACCGGCAGCCACAGCTATAGTGCCGGCGTTACGATCGAGGCCGGCGTGCTGCAGGTCGGCCAAGGCACGCCTGGCGCAACGCTCGATACCCCCAGCATCCTTGACAACGCCACTCTCACCTTCACGCTGGACGACGACTACACATTTGCTGGCACGATCTCTGGCACGGGACAGTTAATCAAGTCGGGCACGGGCACGACGACGCTCACCGGGACCAACACATATGCCGGGCTCACCAGGGTGCTTCACGGCACTTTGCTAATCGATGGCGACCAAGCCGGCGCTACCGGACAGACCTCCGTTGGCGTCGGCGCGACGCTCGGCGGCACGGGTATCATCGGAGGGAACGTCACGGTCGCGAACGGTGGCGCGCTGAGCCCCGGCGATGCGGGCAATGCGCCGGGAGTGCTCACCATCAATGGCGGGCTCAACCTCAACAACACCTCGGCGCTCAACGTCAATTTCGGCCAGGCGGGCGTGCCGGGCGGTGCGTTCAACGACCTCATCGATGTCGGCGGCAACCTGACGCTCGACGGCACGCTGAACATCACGCAGAGCGCGGGCGGTAGCTTCGGGCCGGGCGTCTACCGCGTCATGAACTATGGCGGTACGCTGACCGACAATACCCTCGACGTCAGCGACCCGAACTATTTCGTGCAGACCTCGGTGGCCAAGCAGGTCAATCTGGTCAATTCGGCGGGCCTGGCGCTCAGCTTCTGGGACGGCAACGCCGGCCCGCATTCCAACAGCGCGGTCGATGGCGGCAATGGCACGTGGCGCGCCGCCGGCGACCAGAACTGGACGGATTCGACCGGCGTCTTCGCCGCGCCCTTCGCCAATGCCAGCTTCGCCATTTTCCAGGGCGCCGCCGGCACGGTGACCGTCGACGGCACCAACGGCCCGGTCCAGGCCGCCGGCATGCAGTTCGCCACCAACGGCTACCTGGTCCAGGGAGCTGATATCGCGCTGGTCGGCCCGCAGTCGATCATCCGCGTCGGTGACGGCACGTTGGCGGGCGCTGCCTATGTCGCGACGATCGCCTCCAACCTGACGGGCGCCACCCAGTTGGTGAAGACCGATCTCGGCACGCTGGTGCTGTCGGGCGCCAACAGCTACACGGGCGGCACGGCGATCAACGGCGGCACGGTGCAGGTCGCGTCCGACGGCAATCTCGGCGATGCTTCCGGCGGCCTTTCGCTCGATGGCGGCAGGCTGCACACCACGGCCGATATCACTTCCGCCCGCGCCGTGACGCTCAACGCCGGCGGCGGCACTTTCGACACCGACAGCGCGACCAGCCTGGCGCTGAACGGCATCGTTTCAGGGGCAGGCACGCTGACCAAGACGGATGCCGGCACGCTGGTCTTGACCGGCGCCAACAGCTATCAGGGCGGCACGGTCATCAATGGCGGCACGGTCGAGGTCTCGGCCGATGCCAATCTCGGCGATGCGGCCGGGGCGCTCACCTTCGACAACGGCACCCTACACACGACCGGCACATTCACCGCAGGGCGGAACGCGACGCTCAATGCCGGCGGCGGCACCTTCGACACCGACAATTCGACGGTACTGACGCTGACCGGCGCGGTCGGCGGGGCAGGCGCGCTGACCAAGGACGGCGCCGGCACGCTGGTGCTCACCGCCGACAGCACCTATGGCGGCGGCACCACGATTTCGGCCGGCACCTTGCAGCTTGGCAATGGCGGCGCGACGGGCTCGATCACCGGCGACGTGCTCGACAATGGCCTGCTCAGCTTCAACCGCTCCAACCTCTATACCTTCGACGGCACCATCTCCGGCAGCGGCGGCGTCAGCCAGGACGGAACCGGCAACACCGTGCTGACGGCCGACAACAGCTACTCCGGCGGCACGCTGATCGCCGGTGGCGGCGGGCTCTACATCAATGGCGATCAGAGCGCCGCGACCGGGCCGACCAATGTCAACAGCGGCACACTCGGCGGCACCGGCATCATCGGCGGCGATGTGTTCGTCGACGTGGCGGGCCGACTGGCCCCCGGCGACCTCGGCGCCGCGCCCGGCACGCTCACCATCAACGGCAGTCTTCAACTGGCCGCTGGCTCCAACCTCGACTACAGCTTCGGCCAGGCCGGTGTGGTCGGCGGCGCCTACAACGACCTGACTGTCGTGCATGGCGATCTCACGCTCGACGGTACCATCAATGTCACCGAAGCCCCCGGCGGCAATTTCGGACCGGGCATCTATCGCGTGATCAGCTATGACGGAACGCGGACCGACAACGGGCTGGACAGCAACTCGCCCACTCACATCGTCCAGACCTCGATAGCCGGCCAGGTCAACCTCGTCGACATCAGCGCCATGACGCTCAACTTCTGGGACGGCGATGCCGGCCCCAAGAGCAATGACGCCGTCAATGGCGGCAACGGCACCTGGCGGGCGGCCGGCGACGACAACTGGACCGGTCCGGACGGCGACATCAACGCCGCGTTCTCGAACGGCAGCTTCGCGATCTTCGCCGGCACTGCCGGGACGGTCGATGTCGACAACACCAACGGCCAGGTGCAGGCCGCGGGCATGCAGTTCGCCACCGACGGCTACCTGATCCAAGGGCAGTCCATCGAGCTGCTCGGGCCGCAGGCGACCATCAGGGTCGGTGACGGGACCGTGCCGGGTGCAGGGTATGTCGCGACCATCGCCGCCACCCTTGAAGGGACGTCGCAGCTGGTCAAGACCGATCTCGGCACGCTGGTGCTTGGCGGCAGCAATACTTATAGCGGCGGCACCGCCATCGGGGGCGGCACGCTGCGGGTCTCTGCCGATA
The DNA here is from genome assembly GCF_020164795.1 of Mesorhizobium sp. ES1-3. Classification (NCBI taxonomy): domain Bacteria; kingdom Pseudomonadati; phylum Pseudomonadota; class Alphaproteobacteria; order Hyphomicrobiales; family Phyllobacteriaceae; genus Mesorhizobium; species Mesorhizobium sp. ES1-3. Next base: position 12,792 of record NZ_JAIUGW010000025.1, on the reverse strand, counting down.
CCAATCTCGGCGATGCGGCGGGCGCGCTGTCGTTCGACAATGGCGCCACGCTGCAAAACACCGCTGCCTTCAGCTCGGCGCGTGGCGTCACGCTCGATGCCGGCGGCGGCACCTTCCAGACCGATGCCGACCTCACGCTGTCGGGCCTGATCGGCGGCGCCGGCGGCTTCACCAAGACCGGCAACACGGCACTGAAGCTGACCGGCGCCAACAGCTATGCCGGGCCGACCACGGTCGCGGCGGGCGGGCTCTATGTCGACGGCGACCAGAGTGCGGCAACCGGGCTGACCTCGGTGCAGATCGGCGCCACGCTTGGCGGCAAGGGCACGATCGGCGGCAATGTCAGCGTTGCCGATGGCGCGACGCTGTCGCCGGGATCCGCGGACGGCACGCCGGGCACGCTGGCGATCGCCGGCGACCTGACGCTCTCCGGCGGCTCGATCCTGAACTATTCCTTCGGCCAGGCCAATGTCGCCGGCGGCACGCTCAACGACCTCACCACGGTCGGCGGCAATCTCGTTCTCGACGGCACGCTCAATGTCACTGTCTCGCCGGGCGGCAGCTTCGGTCCCGGCATCTACCGCGTCTTCGATTACAGCGGCACGCTGACCAACAACGGGCTTGCGATCGGCTCCATCCCGTCGTCGAACACCTTCGTCCAGACCTCGGTCGACCATCAGGTCAACCTCGTCAACACGGCTGGGCTCGACCTGAACTATTGGGATGGTGACGCCGGTCCGAAGTTCGACGGCACCGTCAATGGCGGCAACGGCACCTGGCAGGGTTCGTCGGGCAACGACAACTGGACCGAACAGACAGGCGTCGTCAACGCGGCCTATTCCGACGGCGCCTTCGCCATCTTCGCCGGCACCGCAGGCACGGTGACGGTGGACAACAGCCTCGACCAGGTGACGGCCGCCGGCATGCAGTTCGCCACCAATGGTTATATCATCCAGGGCGGCGATATCGGGCTCGTCGGGCCACAGTCGACCATCCGGGTCGGCGACGGCACCAGCGCCGGCGCCGGCTATACGGCAACGATCGCCTCGGCGCTCAGCGGCGACACCCAGATCGTCAAGACGGATGCCGGCACGCTGGTGCTGACCGGCACCAACAGCTACACCGGCGGTACCGCCATCAATGGCGGCACGCTGCGGGTCGCGGCCGATGCCAATCTCGGCGATGCGGCGGGCGGGCTCTCCTTCAACGGCGGCACGCTCGACACCACCGCCAGCTTCGCCAGCGGCCGCGCCGTCGACGTTCTCGGCCAGGGCACGCTCTCGACCGACGCCGGCACGACGCTGACGCTGAACGGGGTGCTGTCCGGTGCCGGCGCCTTGACCAAGAGCGGCGCCGGCACGCTGGCGCTGACGGCAGACTCGTCCGGCTTCACCGGCACCACCGCGATCGGCGGCGGCACGCTCAATGTCTCTGGCAGCCTGTGCGGCACGGTCAACGTGCTTGCCGGCGGGCGGCTCGAAGGCACGGGCACGGTCTGCGACACCACCAACGCGACAGGCGCCATCATCGCCGCCGGCAATCCGGGCGTGCCCGGCACGCTCACCATCGCCGGCGACTATACCGGCAATGGCGGCACGCTGGAGATCGAGACCGTGCTCGGCGGCGATGCCTCCGCCACCGACCGGCTGGTCGTCACCGGCGACACCGCCGGCACCACGACGCTTAAAGTGGCCAATCTCGGCGGCGGCGGCGCGCAGACGGTCGAAGGCATCAAGATCATCGATGTCGGCGGCACCTCGGCCGGCACCTTCTCGCTTGCCGGCGACTATGTCTTCCAGGGCGACCAGGCCGTGGTCGGCGGCGCCTATGCCTACCGGCTCTACCAGAATGGCGTCAGCACGCCTGCGGACGGCGACTGGTATTTGCGCTCGGCGCTGATCAACGGATCGCCGCAGCCGCTCTATTCGCCGGCCGTGCCGATCTACGAGGCCTATGCCGGCGTGCTGCAGAGCCTGAACGAGCTCGGCACACTGCAGCAGCGCATCGGCAACAGAACCTGGGGCGAGGGCGCGACGCCCGAAGGGGCCGACGTGCCGGGACAGGGGCCGGTCGACGGCAAGGCCATCTGGGCCCGCATCGAGGCAGCGCATACGAAGCTCGACCCGAAGACGTCGACCTCCGGCACCGACTATGACGTGACGACCTGGAAGTTTCAGGCAGGTGTCGACGGCCAGCTTCACGAGAGCGAGGCCGGCGTCCTGATCGGCGGGATCGTGGTCAATTACGGCACCGCCTCATCCGATGTCTCGTCGACCTTCGGCGTCGGCTCGATCAAGGCCACCGGCTACGGCGTCGGCGGCTCGCTGACCTGGTTTGGCGACAGCGGCTTCTATGTCGACACGCAGGCGCAGGCGACCTGGTATGACAGCGACATCCGCTCCGCCACGCTGGGCACCACGCTTGCCGACGGCAACAACGGCTTCGGCTATGCGCTGAGCGTCGAGACCGGACAGAAGGTTGCACTCACCGGCAAGTGGTCGTTGACCCCACAGGCGCAACTCGCCTACTCGTCGGTTCGCTTCGACACCTTCACCGACAAGTTCGGCGCGGTCGTATCGCATGGCAGCGACGACAGCCTGATCGGCCGCCTCGGTGTCTCCGCCGACTATGAGGACCAGTGGGCCGACAGCGCCGGGCAGGTCAGCCGCACACACATCTATGGCATCGCCAACCTCTACTACGATTTCCTCGACGGAACCGATGTCGATGTCTCCGGCGTGCGGCTGATCAGCCAGAACCAGACGCTGTGGGGGGGTGTCGGCCTTGGCGGCTCGCTGGACTTTGGCGACGGGAAATACGCGGTCTTCGGCGAGGCGATCGCCAAGACCAGTCTGCAGAAGTTCGGCGACAGCAATTCCATCGGCGCCAAGCTCGGCTTCAGCGTGCGCTGGTAGATGCGAGCCTCACTGCAAGGCAGAGATATCGGACCATCCGGGAGCAATGCTCACTTCCGGATGGAGGCTTGAATGAAACGGACAAGAACATGAATCGGAAGCATTGGGGCAGCAGCCTCCTATTGGTAGCCACCGCGCTGCTGGTCATGGGCTTTGCCATCTCGGCGTTTGCCCAGGACGCCGGCCTGCCGGGCGGTGCGACCTCCCTGAGGGAGGGGCATGGCGACTGGACGGTGTCCTGCAACGTCACGACACAGAATGGGGCTACCGGCAAAGCCTGCGCACTCTCGCAGGAGCAGGCCGACGCGCAGTCGCGCCAGCGGCTGCTGGCCATGGAATTGCGCCCCAATGGCGAGGTGGTCCAAGGAACGCTGGTGCTGCCATTCGGCCTGGCGCTAGACCAGGGCGCGACGCTGCAGATCGACGACGGCGTGGTGCTTCCGGCGCTCCGCTTCCGCACCTGCCTGCCCGGCGGTTGCCTGGTCGACCTGAGCTTCGAGGGAGACACCTTGGCGGCTCTGCGCAACGGAACCAGCCTGAAGGTCAAGGTGGTCGCCGACGGCGGCAAGGAAACGAACCTTGCTTTGTCGCTGAAAGGCTTCGGAAGCGCGCTCGACAGGACGGCGGCGCTGCTGCAGTAAGATTAGGATGCCGGTGAAGGCAGGCCGGCACTGGCGGCGGTCCGAAGCCAAATCAGCTAAATGACGCTTGGCTGGTGTGCCCCTGGAGCGTGCGTCTGCCATCAGATCGAATTTGTCAAATATCCCTGTCTTGATTTGGACGCCGGTAGCTCCTGTCCGCTTGCGGCCATATTAAGATACTCGTGGTGTGTCGCCGTGTGCGCAGGCACCGGATGAGCAAAGGCTTTGATGCATCGGCAAGCCATTGTAGGCTGACATCCTGGCGAACCAATCCGCGTTGGCTCTGAGCCACCGATGCTGCCATGGGCTCCGTCCTCATTTCGCGGAGCGCACCAACGATCTCTCGAACGGGCTGATCTGGCCGAAGGACAGCTGACGCCTCGATCGCCTTTGCCGCAATGGCGCGTCGCGGGTTTCTTCCCCTGGGCCAAGCCCATTCCTCTCGCAACCAAGAAACACGCGCCTGCGCCATCCTCCGCTCTGCTGCGGTCGCAAGCGATGCGGCGGCGGTCGCCTTCGGCCTCACGATCGCCATCGAGGTCGCATGGTGCGGGCTCGGAAACGAAGAAAACGGAGACTGAAAATGGCTACCATCGGCACCTTCAAGAAGACCAATGCGAACGAATTCACCGGCGAGATCGTCACCCTCAGCGTCCAGGCCAAGGGCGTGCGCATCGTCCCCGACACCCGGGCCAGCGGCGAGAACGCTCCAAGCCACCGCGTGGTGGTCGGCAAGGCCGAGATCGGCGCCGCCTGGTCCAAGCGCTCCAACGAGGGCCGCGACTATCTCGGGCTCAAGCTCGACGATCCGAGCTTCACCGCTCCGATCTACGCCAACCTCTTCGCCGACGAGGAAGGCGAGGGCCACAGCCTCATCTGGTCCCGCCCCAACCGCCGCAACGGCGAATAAGGTCGCAGACGCCTCGCCCGGTACCGGGCGAGGCATCTTCTGATGGTGACGGAAGCTCGCTTATGATTGATCGGAACGGCTGGCGAGGCGGACGCCCGCGCCGCCACCATTCTCCGGGATAAACTGTATACCTGCGGATTCAAATGCGCGTCGCAACGCGTCAATAGTGACTCTGTTTGCTCTTAGCGGACCCGGCAGAGGCTCTAATCGTTTGATTGTAGCGAGGGATACTTTCGATCGTTCCGCAAGCGCTTTCTGATCCCATTGAAGCAAAGCGCGTGCGGCTCGAATTTGCCCGCTTGTAAGTTCATCTATACCAAAAGTATCATTTGATGCCATAGGGCTTGATTTTTTGTCCGCGTTCATCTAAATCGCCACTGTTACCGACGCATCCGGCCGGGGATGACCCAAGGTCGGCTATGCTGCGGTGAAGCGGCCGAGCAGGGTGCAGCAACACCTTGCCCGACCTGACCAAAGCCAAGCTGTGTGGAGCTCGGATCATGGCTGATTCCGACAATACCACGACTTTGTCTTCCGTCACGTCTGGACGGGAGCCGCAATCTTCGTTGACCAAGGACGATCCGCAGGCTTTCACGACTCCGGTCACCGATGATCAGCAGCTAGCCGATCCCGCACTTGTCCGGTCCCTTGCCTGGGTTGATGCGCACGTTGCGATGCTCGCCTCCTGTATCAGACAACAGCAGACGGAGGAGCGGCTCTTGGACCGCGGCGCGCTCTTGTCCGTCGACGGAGCATTCGAGCGCGGGGAGGGGGCTGACGCTGACGTCGGCTATCTCGATTTGCGGACGGCGGAGCAGGATGATGCTGACAGGGCCGACGCCCTGTTGGCTGAGATCGCGGCCACACCTGCCCAATCGCTGGCGGGTGTGATCGCCAAGCTTGCGGTCATCGTTCGGGAAGCACACGATAATAGTGACCTTGGTGAATTTCCGCTGCCGCACATCCGCTCTGCGTTGGCCGATCTGCGGCGTCTCACGCAGGACGCGATATGCGACCCGCCGGCCGGCTGGCCCGCTGGCGACCAGTCGATCGGCTCGCTGTTCGAACAGCCCGCCTCGTCTTTCGCGGCCTGGCGCGCCTTCGATGCGTGGAGCCAGGGCGATGACGACGCCTATCGCGCCTGGACGGACACATTCAAGACACTGCAAGGCACAAGCCAGTAGGCATCGCTAACCTCCCGGCCTGATCGCTAGGCGCTGGGATCACTCCTCGTCCATTCGTCAATGACGGAATCCAAGGATTTCGCTCGACTCCGCATCCCCCTATCAAATCCTTGAGAAGGGAAGGATGCGCATGAAGCCGGATACATCGCAGTGGCGTGACCCACAGGCATATGCGTTCGTCAAAGGCGCAGCCGCCGATGTGATTGCCTGGGAGTTCCTGCGACGCAATCCGCAGTATCAGCAGGACTTCGCAGCCTCCCGCTCAGCCAAGGCGGTGCACGTGTTACGCAAGCGCTGGGGTTTGCAGTTTCGCAGCCCGGCCTGACCAGTCCGCTGTCGAGCAGCCTGTCTATTGGGCGCCTCAAATCGACCCTGGGGTCATCAATCTTGTCGAGGTTCCGCCCGGTCTGCGCCCGCGGCAGGGAACCTCCCACCTTCCACTTGCTGCGGGCCTGCATGACGAGGTCGGCCTTCACATGCGTTCTGGCGGTACGCAAGTGGCGCTTCTCGGCGATGCGCAGCCAGGTGTACCGCTGGCCGCCATAATTCCGCTCGACGACATGGCGCACGACCGGCTCCAGGCGATTGAGCGATTCATCCGCTCGATCCACAGGCAATACCTTCCCGACACCCGCTTGACGGCGGCTCAGCGCCGCCGCCTAGGCCATATGCTGAGATGCCTGGATGGCCGCGACCAGAAGGCATCCCACTTCGAAGTCGCGACCGCCTTGTTCGGCCGGCGGCTGGTCAGCGCCGCCGACTGGCATGACTCGGCTTTTCGCTACCAGACGCATCGCCTCGTGCGCGACGGCCTGAGGATGGTCGAGCGCGGCTATCGCCAATTGCTGCGCGCGCGGCGGCGCCATTCCTGAAAGGGTTCTGGTCCGTTTTCGTGCGCTGTCTGCAGGCCGAAGAGTGCTTTCGATCCTTAAGACTGATCGGTCATCCGTGACGGCTCGCAGAACCTTTAGGTTTGGGGAGGGGGAATCATATCATGCTGACATAACGGCGCGAGCCGTCGTGTTACACTCCCCGGTAATGTACTCAACACCCGGGGATGCCTTGGCATGAAAGGAAGAGAGATCACCACGACCAAGATCAATCGCCGCGTCTTGCTCGTCCATTCCAGCGCCATCGCCTTCGCGTCGACAGTGGCGGAAACAGCATGCACCGCAGAGCCGCCGCCCAGCAAAATACGGGCGCTGATCGAAGCTCACATGACGGCATACGCGGCGTTCGGCAAGGCTGTCCATGAGATGGGTGCCAGCAGCAGAAGCTACGACCGAGCCAGTCGGGAGGAGGAGAGGGCGCTGCTGGCTATCTGTGCATGTCCCGCGGCCAGCGCGGGCGATCGCCTAGCGAAGGCCCGATATCTTCTGGAGATCGAGGCGCGCGGCGAACTGGACCTGCCAGAGCACATGCAGGCTCTTCTTTGCTCGACGATCTCAAAGGCGTGAGACAACAGCCCGCCAGCCTCCTTTAGATCATCCGCGGTCAACTGGCGGAAGGGCAATCGACGCCTAGCGACGTCCGCTTTGCGCCGTACAGGCGGGCTTAACCTTTGATTGGGAGCATGCGACGCTTAACTCCGCAGCGGCTAACGCGCCGCCTCGGCTAGACCACGTGGTGGTCGACGACTTACGCAAAACTGTCCCACAAGGCAGAAGCAGATAGACCATGCCTCCGCCGAGCAGAAGCGCCAGCATCGGCTCCCGAATGACCTCAAAGGCTATTCTCGACGGTGTGCGTCGATTGGACCTGGGCAACTCGTTCGGGCCCTCGGCGACAAGTCTGGCCTGCGCCTCGGTTTCACTGAGGCCGCGCGGGCTTTCTCCAATTGCCGAAGCGCCGGCCGGACTTTGCGTTTTCTCGAAACTAAGGGGCATCAACTGCTGCATCTAATCGCCCGGGGCAGCAAGTGCTCGCTGCATTTGCCTGATGATTTTGGCTCGACCTCGTTCGTCCGCTGCCGAGTTCACCGCCTCACTTACGTCCAGCAAGAGCCTGGAGAGATCGTTGTGCCAGTCGAGACGGCCAACACTTTCAGGCTTCAGCCTGCGCGTCGCGTTGACATCGACTGGGAAGCAACCGCCTGGGGCCAATCGGAACGCGTCATCAAGCTGCGGCTTGATGATTTTGCTTTCAGGAAACGATCCCTTGAGACGCTCTCCAAGCCCTGCAAGACCTTCTTCCTCACCATGAGTGAGAAACACCGATTGCCCAATGGGGCCGCGAGCCAATATCCAGGCCACGAGCTCTGCAGCATCCGCATGACCGGAGTATAGATCGAACAGGGTGATGGTCGCCCTGACTTCGATTTCCTCGCCCTGGATGCGCACACGCCGGGCGCCATCCAGAAGAATTCTCCCGAGGGAACCCTGGACCTGATATCCGGCCATCATGACGGTGGCGTTCCTGCGCCAAAGGTTGGCCTTGAGATGATGGCGTATGCGCCCCGCATCGCACATGCCGCTGGCGGCTATCACCACGAAGAAGCCTGTCAGGCGATTGATCGCCTTGCTCTGCTCCACGGTATCGGTGAACCGCAGTTCGGCTGAAGTCAGAGCCTTACGCAGCGCGTCGCCGTTCTCGATTTCACTGGCATGTCTCTCGAATATGGCGCTTGCGCGCGTTGCCAACGGCGAGTCGACGAACACCGGAGCACTCGGAACCTCTTCCGCCTTCATCAGCAGATAAAGATCAACTAGCAATTCCTGCGTCCGCTCCACTGCGAAGGAGGGAATGATCAGGGGGCCGTTCGCCCGTGCCGCGCCGCGCACGACGTCGCCGAGCATCGAGCGTCGCTGTTCAGGCGAAACGTCGGGGCGGTCCCGGTTGCCATAGGTCGCTTCGCAGATGAGATAGTCGACCCCGGCAGGACCCTGCGGATCGGTTTGCAGCAGTTTGTGCCCCGGACCTATGTCCCCCGAGAACACAAAGCGCATCGGCGGCTGCCCACCTCTATCGATCTCCAGCTCAACCGACGAGGAACCGAGCAGATGGCCTGCATTCCAGAAGCGGACCCGTAGGCCGTTGGCTACGGTCGTCCAATCGCCATATGCCGCATTGCGAAACAGAGGCATGCATGCAGCCGCATCTACCTGGCGGTAGATCGGTTCAACTGGCGGCCTGCCGCGCTGAGCATTGCGGTGATTGAGATGATCCACTTCCGTTTCCTGGATATGCGCGGCGTCCGGCAACATGACGGAGCAAAGATCGATTGTTGCGGCCGTTGCGTAGATCGGTCTCCGGAAGCCTTGCCTGACCAGCTTGGGCAGGAGACCGCTGTGATCGATATGCGCGTGGGTAAGGATGACGGCATCGATCGCATCCGGTGGAAATGGGAATGCACCGTAGTTCAGTTCCCGCTCGGATTTCGAGCCCTGAAACAAACCGCAATCGATCAAGATCCGCCAGTGCGCGGTTTCGATCTCGTAGCAGGATCCGGTTACGCAACGCGTCGCGCCATGGAAGCGCAAGACGGGATGCTGAACGCGATCCAAGATCGTAGGCCTAGTGCGACATCAGGACCGGCAAGCGCAGATCCGACAGAATGCCTTCTGTGGCTCCGCCGAGCACAAAGTCCCGGAGGCGAGAGTGGCCCCATCCGCCCATAACCAGCAAATTGCCGCCGATCTTAAGGGCGTGCTCCTGAAGTGCCGCGCCGATCGGATTGTCGCCGGCATGAAACGACTCGACTTTGGCCGTGAGGCCCCGTGCCCGTAGAACATGCGCCAGACGATCGGCCACATCCTCGCGCGGCAGGACCTTTTCGTCCGTCACGGTGATGATCGATATCGCCGATGCCCGTTCCAGGAACGGCTTGGCATCCGCCACGGCCCGCGCGGCAACTCGGCTGCCGTCCCAAGCGATCACTACATGGTCGAGGGGGCCGACATCTTCGTCGCCCGGAAGGATCAAAGTCGGCCTGCCAGAGCTGAACACGACCTCTTCAGCAATCATCTGGGAGGCTTCGTTGTTCGGTGCCCAACCTATCATGCACAAGTCAAAGTAACGGCCCTCCTTGGCGGCCGCCTCTCCCATCAGCGCCGGCTGGGCTTGCAACTCTTGGCTAGTCAAGGTGACACTGCATCGCGACGCTTCGGCCGCGACTGCATCCAGCAAGGTCTTGCCTCTCTGTCGGCTGGCCGCCTCCACCTCCCGAATCTTGGTGGGGAGATCGAGCAGGAGGCGGGACAAGGCGTTCGAGACGTCGGGAATGTCCACATTGACAACCGCAACATCAAGCGCGGCGCTCAGCCACCTCGCCGCTGCGACGGCATTCGACACAACTTTCGGCCCAGGCGGATCCGGATAGGTTGGCAAGAACACAGATGCCAGGAGTTGCATCACCAAGGCTCCTTCCACGGTGGCACAAATGCCAGAGGGTTTTAGCTTGGCTATCGCGGTTTCGGGCCGAATGCCTTGATGCACATCAATTTGCGTGACCCATTTCCCCCAGACCTGGAACAACGAGTCGCGTATCCTGAACTCGGGCGAGACTGCGTGCCGAGGGTCACTTCAATCTGAGGTGCCAGGAGAGGGGCTCGGCGGCAGTATTGGTCTCGACCGCAGCGGCTGCTTGATTTCGCTGGCGATCCGATGCGCTGCTCAGAACCTCCTTAAAGGGCTCGACTTTGTCCAAATTCGTCGATCTCAGCTACCGTCCACGTCCGCCGCTTAGGACGTAGACTCATTACTGCGTAGCCAGATGCGAGTTGAGACGAGTTTGAGGGCAGCAAGGTAGTTTTCTGCCAGCTTGTCGTAGCGTGTCGCGATTCGCCGGAACTGCTTGGCTTTATTGAAGAAGCGCTCTACGAGGTTCCGCGCCTTATAGAGGAAGGGACTGAAGCAGATCGGGTCCTTGCGGTTGGACTTGGGCGGGATGTTGGCCCAAGCCTTTCGCTCGGTGATGGCCGCGCGCAAGGCGTTCGCATCATAGCCCTTGTCGGCGAGCAGCATGGCGCCCTCGGGCAAATCCCTGATCAAGTCGACTGCGGAGGCGATGTCGCTCTTCTGGCCTGCCGTCAGCGTTAGCTTGATCGGCCTCCCTTGGGCGTCGACAAGAGCATGGATTTTGGTTGTTAGCCCGCCTCGAGAACGACCGAGACAATAATCTCGACCCCCCTTTTTGCCGTCGCGCCCTGCTGATGGACGCGAACAATGGAGGTATCGATCATCTGTACCTCGCCGTCATGGGCTTTGGTAATGTCGGCCATGAGGCGGTCCCACACACCTGCTTTCCGCCATCGGACAAAGCGGTTGTAGCAGGTGGTGCGTGGGCCGTATCGCTCTGGCAGATCGCGCCACGGCGCACCGGGTCTCAGCATCCAGAAGATGCCGTTGAGCACCCGCCGGTCATCGACGCGCGGCACTCCTCGCGGCTTGTTGGGCAACAGCGGCTCGATCACGCGCCATTCGAAGTCGGTCAGGTCATATCGGCTCATGCGGAGCCTGAATCAGATTTTGCCGCAATATGAAAGCCGGCCAGTCGGAAAACTACCCCCATATTGCCATTACTGGCATAGTTCCGCGCGCCATGGTGATCGGCATCCTCGCTGGGATATCCTTGGTAAGGTACCTGATCTACTGCCAGGCTTATTCATTCGTTAGTAAGGCGAAGTTAGACCCAACGAGGAAGATAAAGTGCACGCCCCTAAGATCGGGGATCGCGATATCGTCCGTGAGCTTCGATAGGATCGGATCATGCATTTTCCCGCAGGTTTGGCGCTGGTGCTGCTGCTAGCAATGTTGTCGATCAGCGAAGCAAGGGCGGGAAAGGTGGCCACCTCCGGTTGTGGGGATGGGCACTACGATCCGGTCCCAGCTTTGATGCCGTTGAAGTCCGGTCCATTGGCTCTGGCAAAGATTTTTTGCCTGAAGATTCCTGCAAGCAATTTTCCAGTTTCTCCCCCTCAGCCGTCGCCCGATCACAACAGTGTCTTCGTCTTCGACAGCATCCAAGGGTTATCTATCACTCGAACGGGCACTGCGGCGGGAAGTCAGCAATTCGACGGACGCATTACAGCGGTCTTGCCGTTCATGGGGAATGTTCCATTCGCGTGGTCGAATGACTCCCGATCAGTCCTCGGCGTCCGACAGGAAACGGCAAAGCCAAGCGGCTTCGCCCTTGGATCACTCAGGCCTTTCCGCTTCCACATCAACGGCACCAACGAGAAACTTGCTGAGTTGTCTAGCTCGGCCGGGCCCCTCGACGAGATATATTGGATCGGCCATACCGGGTTGGCGATTGCAGCATTCGGAACGAAAGGGGCCTATTACCGACCAGACCATCCTGATCTCAAGCCGACGATCGCCTTTGTTGACGTGCGTGCGGGCAAAGTGATCCAGTCGGTTGCGATCGCAGATGTGCCCGGCCTAGCTGTCAAGTCCAGGATAAATGGCGTTGCTTCCGGATTGGACGTCCGAGGAAACGCCTATGCTTTGATCACCATTGCGCCAAACCAGTGGCTGCTGTGGAATCAGGGCCAATTGCCTCGCCTCGTTTCGATCGGCGTAAAGCCACGGTGGACGCCTTACGCACTCTCACCTGGCGGCAAAACTGTACTCGTCATGAGAAATCTGAGCGCAACCGGGGTCATATGCGAACTCAATCCGCGATGTCCTGCACCAACCCCACAGAGCGGCGCAATCGCCGAACTCCATGAGCTTCCCAGCGGTAGACTATTGTGGACCCTTACCGGGACGGCAAATACATTCGCTCGGAGTGACGTACCATCGGTAAGCCCGAATAATCGATTTGCACTCATCTCAATGCCAACCGGCACAGTTGCGCTTATATCGATGACGAACGGCGCAGTTCTTCAAGAGCTTCCAAAGCCCTGGACGAGCGAATGTGCGATGGGCTTCTCGGCCGACGGCAAGACGATTTGGATTAGCGGCGGATCCCGCATCGTCTTCTACAAGCTGATTGCATAGCTGCCTCTTCTCGATGTCTGGAGTTCTGTCGTCCCCCAGAGGAAAGGCAGCTATCCGACCTTCTTCGCCGGAAGCTGCCGGTCCACAAACACCACACCTCGGTCATCCAGCATTTATGAGTTTACGGCCTAGCACTACTTTGGCAGATTTTTAGTTCTGGGAGCGTTTTGAGGATTCCCAAGAGCGGTTTTGCGTGATTCATG
>NZ_JAIUGW010000024.1:0-98624 GCF_020164795.1 Mesorhizobium sp. ES1-3 | reverse complement strand
AGAAAACTGTCACCCATGCTATCGGTCCATTCTGTTACCTATCTATCCGGTTCGGACAGCCGGACATTTCTCCCCGTTTAGTGACGGGGAGAAAGGGGCTGTCGCAACCTCGGCGCTCGTCCTGCACCGTTGAAAATTGACGAAAGCATCGGTGGTAGCGTCTTTCTCCCCGTCTCTATACGGGGAGAAATGTCCGGCAGGACAATGAGGGGCGGCGCTGCCTCGACCAAGCTCATCACTGCCCCGCCGGGATCAGCCTGAAATCCGGCAGCTCCCGGAGCCCAAGCTCCGGCCCGGCCGGCGAATAAACGACGAACAGCTGCATCGGCTGATCACCAGTGTTGAGTGTCGAGTGGAACCGGCTTTCCGGCACATAGATGGTGCAGCCGGGACCGACTTTCTCGACCACCGGATTGCCCTTCTCGTCCTCGACCATCTGTTCGCCATGGCCGGAGATGACGAAGATGATTTCCTCGGCGCCCGGATGGTTGTGGCGGGTATGGCCCTTGCCCGAGGGCAGGTCGACGACGCCGCCGGAAAAGCGGATCGCGCCATTCACTTCAGGTGCCACCGTCAAAGATAGTTTTCCCCAGTCGAAGCCGAAGGCGCTGACGTCCTTCGGGTAGACAAACACCTTGCTCTTGTCGGCCATCTCTCATCCCTTCGTTTTCTTGGCGGTCTTCTCACCGCCGAGCGTCACCGCCTTGAAATCCGCCGTCTGCCTGGCGATCGCGGCTTCCGCGGGCAGCCGTTCCATCGAGCTCGCGCCATAGAAGCCGTGCAGGCCCTTGGCATGGGAGAGGATGTAGCGCGCATCGTCGGGCATCGAGATCGGGCCGCCATGGCAAAGCAGGATGACGTCCTTGCGCACCGAGCGCGCCGCCTCGGCGATGGCGTCGATGGCAACGACGCAGTCGTCGAGCGACTTGGCCGACGTGGCGCCGATCGAGCCGCCGGTCGTCACGCCCATATGGGCGACGACGATATCGGCTCCGGCTTTGGTCATGGCGCGCGCTTCTTCGGGGTTGAAGACATAGGGCGTGGTCAAGAGGTCGAGCTTGTGCGCCTCGGCGATCATGTCGACCTCGAGGCCGAAGCCCATGCCGGTCTCCTCGAAGCTCTGCCGCATCTGGCCGTCGAACAGGCCGATGGTCGGAAAATTCTGCACGCCGGAAAAGCCCATCGTCTTAAGTTCCGCCAGCAGCAGCGGCATGATGACGAAGGGATCGGTGCCGTTGACGCCGGCCAGCACGGGGGTGTGTCTGACCACCGGCAAGACCTCATAGGCCATCTCCTTGACGATCTCGTTGGCATTGCCATAGGCGAGCAGGCCGGCTGCCGAGCCGCGCCCGGCCATGCGGTAGCGGCCGGAATTGTAGATGATGATGAGGTCGATGCCACCGGCTTCCTCGGCCTTGGCCGACAGGCCGGTGCCGGCGCCGCCGCCGACGATCGGCACGCGCTTGTCGATCATTCCCCGGAATTTCTTCAATATGTCCTTGCGCGGTATGGCTGGCATGTCTGGGTCTCACTGACTGGCGATATCGAGGAAGGCCGCGACCGCGGCCATGGCGAATTCCGGATCGTTGATGTGCAGTGGCAGGCGGGTGATGCGGCGTTTGCCATTCGGCTTGATGGTGTGCTCGATGGCATCGAACAGGACGGCGTCGGCTTCCGGATCGAAGAAAGCGCCGCCTTCGATGTCGAGTGCGGAAACGCCTTTTTCCGGGATCAGGAAATGCACCGGACCTTCGCACTGGGCGAGCCTGGTGCCGATCCATTCGCCGATCGCGCGGCATTCCTGCGTGCTCGTGCGCATCAGCGTGACGTTCGGGTTGTGCTCATAGAACAGCCGGCCGCGATAGCGCTCCGGAATGGTCGATGGCGCCCAGAAGTTGACCATGTCGAGTGCGCCGACCGAGCCGACGTAGGGCAGCTTGGTGCGGGCAATGGCACCGAAACGATCCTGCGTCGCCGGCAACACGCCGCCGCATAGGAGGTCGCAGACCTCAGTCGTGGTGATGTCGAGGATGCCAGAGAGCAGGCCGCTGTCGGCCAATTTCTCCATGCTGCGGCCGCCGGTGCCGGTGGCATGGAAGACCATGCAGTCGTAGATGTCGCGCAATTGATCGGCAATTGCGGTCACGCAAGGCGTGGTGACGCCGAACATGGTGAGGCCGATCGACGCTTTGCCGTCCGCTGCCGGCGCCGGATTGCCTGCCATGCCCGCTATCGCCTGGGCGGCGTTGTGCAGGACGACACGAGACAGCCGGTTGAGGCCGGCCATGTCCGTCACCGATGGCATCATGATGATGTCGGATACATCGACATAGGGAGCGGTGTCGCCGGAGGCCAGCGTCGAGACCATGATCTTGGGCAGGCCGAGCGGCAGCGCACGCATGCCCGCGGTGATGATCGAAGTGCCGCCGCCGCCGCCAATGCCGACCACACCGGCAATGTCATTTCGCGATTGGATGAAACGGGTAAAGGCGACGCCCATGGCGGCGACCGCCGCGCCACGGTCATTGCCGCCGAGTACGGCGGTGCTGCCGCCGGGATGATGCGCGGCGACATCCTTGGCAGCAATGTCGGGAGATATTGTCGCCTCGCGCGTTCCGACATCGACACGGCAAACGATGGCGCCTGTCGCGGCGATGGCATCGGCCAGGAAGCCGAGTTCCTCGCCCTTCGTGTCAGCCGTACCCACCACATAGACGCGCTCCATCAAGGGTCCCCAATACTGGCGGCTGCAATACGTGTGTCTCATGGCCAGGCCTAGCGGAGGGCCATTGCAATTTTTTGAGACGCGCGTATCGTATTGGTATGGATGTCTCGCGTCAACAACCCGCAACGAATGAAGACACCGGTGAGAGAGCCGAGCGCGGACCCCGCGCGCGTACGAAACGGCTGATGCTGGAGACGGCGACAAGGCTGATGCAGGCGGGGTCGACGCCTTCGGTCAGCGAGGTGGCGGAAGCGGCGCAAGTGTCCCGCGCCACCGCCTATCGCTATTTCCCGAGCCAGGCAGCCTTGGTGCAGGCGGTCGTCGACGAGGGGCTCGGGCCGATCCTCACCTGGAAATCCACCGCCGCCGATGCCGAGCGCAGGGTCGCAGAACTGTTCGATACGGCCATGCCGCGCATCGAGGCCTTCGAGGCGACATTCAAGGCAGCGTTGAAGCTGTCGCTCGATCAATGGGCGCGACGCCAGGCGGGTACGCTTGGCGGCGAGCCTGCCTTCACGCGCGGCCATCGCGTCGAATTGCTGAAGGAGGCGCTCGCGCCGCTCAAGGGCCGCTTGGCGCCGCGCGACTTCAAGCGGCTGGCGCAGGCGCTGTCGCTGATCTTCGGCGTCGAGGTGCTGATCGTGCTCAAGGATATATGGGGGCTGGACAGCCGCCGGATGATGTCGGTCGCGCAATGGGCGGCTAGTGCACTGGTGCGCGCGGCGGTGGCGGAGTCGACCGTCGATACGGCTGGGATGACGCTGGCGACGAGATAGAAATAGCGCTTATCTGGTTCTACCAGATCTGCTTACCGACGACTGATAACGCCCATGATGCAAAAGTCTGCACGAGCTCAAGACGTATCAATGAGTAGGAAAATATAGAGAAAACAGTTGGATAAATCTGGAATTCGATGGCTTTGGCTGGCATCATTGCTCAAGAAAGGGCTTGACGGGCATTCATAATTGGTACTACCAGATTGGAAAGAAAAGCGGATCGGAAATGGAGGGCTGAGATACGTTTTCCGGCAGGGCGAGGAGGCTCGGAACCGGAAAAGGTTCGATTACGGGAGGAACTACCAGGGCCGGCTCCGTCGCCGCCTCGCATGACAGGGTAGAACGCGCACAAGGGAGGAAATCATTATGCGCAAGTTAGTGACCAGCGTGCTCGCTGGTATCGGCCTGACGCTTGCCTACGGAACGTCCGTCCACGCGCAGGACAAGGAACTCACCATCTTCTGGGCGGAATGGGATCCGGCGAACTATCTGCAGGAACTCGTCAACGACTATACGGCCGAGACCGGCGTAAAGGTCACGGTACAGACCACGCCGTGGCCTGACTTCCAGACCAAGGCCTTTACCGAATTCAACGCGCATGGCGATGCCTACGACCTGGTGGTCGGCGACTCGCAATGGCTCGGCGCCGGTTCGACGCAGGGCCACTATGTCGACCTCACCGACTTCTTCAATAAGCACAAGCTCAAGGACGTGATGGCGCCCGCGACCATCAAATACTATGCCGAATACCCTGGCGGATCCGGCAAGTACTGGGCGATTCCGCTGGAAGGCGATGCGATCGGCTGGTCCTATCGCAAGGACTGGTTCGAGGACCCGAAGGAGAAGGAAGCCTTCAAGGCGAAATACGGTTACGACCTCGATATTCCGAAGACCTATGCGCAACTGCGCGACATGGCCGAGTTCTTCTATCGTCCCGACCAGAAACGCTACGGCGTCGCCATCTATACCGACAATTCCTATGACGCGATGGCGATGGGCGTCGAAAGCGCCATCTTCAGCTATGGCGGCGATCTCGGCGACTACGCAACCTACAAGGTCGACGGCATCACCAATTCCAAAGAGGCTGCCGCCGGCCTCGACATGTACAAGGAACTCTACAAGTTCACGCCTCCCGGCTGGGGCAAGACTTTCTTCGTGGAAGACAACCAGGCGATCACCGGCGGCCTCGCCGCGATGAGCATGAACTTCTTTGCCTTCTTCCCGCCGCTGGTGAACAAGGCCACCAACCCCTATGCCGACGTCACCGGCTTCTTCGCCAACCCTGCCGGCCCGGACGGCAAGCGCTTCGCCGCTCTCGGCGGCCAGGGTGTTTCGGTTATCTCGTATTCGAAGAACAAGGACGAGGCGATGAAGTTCCTTGAATGGTTCATCAAGGACGAGACCCAGAAGAAGTGGGCCGAGCTCGGCGGCTACACCTGCAGCCAGGCCGTGCTGAAGTCGGAAGCCTTCCAGAATGCCACCCCCTACAACAAGGCGTTCTACGACACAATGTTCATGGTCAAGGACTTCTGGGCGACGCCTGAATACGCCGAAGTGCTCGATCAGCTGAATCAGAACATCTATCCGTTCGTGGTTGGCGGCAAGGGCACCGCCCAGGAGGCGCTCGACAAGACCACCGCCGACTGGAAGGCGACGTTCACCAAGTACAACCGCTACAAGTAAGCATCACAGTCAGAATGCCGGAGGAGGGTTTCCCCTCCGGCATTCCTGTTTTCAGGAGACAACCGTTGGCTTCAGTAGCCCTCACCAATCTTGACCCTGCGTCCAGGGCCGCTGCCCGCGGCTGGTCCGATCTGACCATCCGCAACCTGTTCATCATCCCGACACTGGTCTTTCTGATCGTCTTCAACATCTTTCCGCTGATCTATTCGCTCGGCTATTCCTTCACCAACTTCGCCGCGAACCGCAGCGAGCCCTGGCAGTTCGTCGGCTTGCAGAATTATCGCGAGCTGCTCAGCGACGACCATATCTGGTCGAACTTCGTCATCACGGCGAAATACGTGATCGTTTCGGTGGCCGGACAGATGATCGTCGGCTTCGGCCTTGCGCTTCTGCTCAACCGCAGCTTTCCGATGAAGGGCCTGATCACCACGCTCTTGCTGTTGCCGATGATGATGTCGGCGGCGGTCGTCGGCCTGTTCTGGCAGCTGCTCTACAGCCCGTCCTGGGGTCCGATCAACTATGTCTTCGGCCTGGGCGACTTCGCCTGGCTCTCCAATCCCGACAGCGCGCTCTACGCGGTCGCGATCACCGACATCTGGATGTGGTCCCCCTTCGTCATGCTGCTGTCGCTCGCCGGCCTTTCGGCCGTGCCGCAGCACCTCTACGAGGCCGCCGCGATCGACCGCGCCAGTTGGTGGTACACTTTCACCCGCATCACCTTGCCGCTGGTCTCGCCGATCCTTTTGATCGCGCTGATCTTCCGCACCATGGAAGCCTTCAAGACCTTCGACATCGCCTACACGATGACGACCCAGCCGACAGCCGAGCTGATTGCGATCCGGCTCTACAAGCAGGCCTTCCAGCAATGGGACACAGGCAAGTCCTGCGCGCTGGCCTACATCGTGCTGATCATGGTGCTGGCCATCACCAACCTCTACGTGAAGTACCTCAACAAGGTGAAGGAGCGCTGACATGGCCGCCGTCCGCACTTCTTCCGAGATCGCTTTCAACCGCATCGCCATCGCCGCGGTGCTGATCGCCACGCTGATGTTCCTGGCGCCGATCTACTGGATCGCCTCGACGGCGTTCAAGCCGAAGGAGTTGGCCGTCAGCGTGCCGCCTACCGTGCTGTTCGAGCCTGAGGTGACGCCGTTCATCAGGCTCTTCACCAAGCGCGTGCAGATGCAGAAAGCCGTTGACCCGCAAGTCTACGAGGCCGCGCCCTGGTGGGAAAAGCGCATCTATGATGGCGGCGAGAGGGTGCTGAAGGTCGGCAAGGACGTACAGCTTTCGCAATATCCCGACCGGTTCATGAACAGCCTGATCGTGGCGGTCATCAGTACCGTGCTTGCGGTGGGCATGGGAACCTTCACCGCCTACGGCTTCTCGCGCTTCAAGATCGCCGGCGAGGCGGACCTGCTCTTCTTTATTCTGTCGACACGCATGCTGCCGCCGGTGGTGGTCGCCATCCCTATGTTCCTGATGTACCGGGTGGTCGGCCTCAACGACTCGCATATCGGCCTGATCATCCTCTACGTTGCCTTCAACCTGTCCTTCTCGGTCTGGCTGATGAAGGGCTTCATGGACGAGATCCCGAAGGAGTATGAGGAGGCGGCGCTGGTAGACGGCTACACCCGCATGCAGGCCTTCTTCAAGATCGTGCTGCCGGAAGCGGCAACCGGCATCGCCGCCACCGCCGTGTTCTGCTTCATCACCGCTTGGAACGAATACGCTTTCGCGCTGATCATGACCAATCGCCGCGCGCAGACGGCGCCGCCCTTCATCCCATCGCAGATCGGCTCCGGCCTGCCGGACTGGACCACGATCGCGGCGGGCACTTTCCTGTTCCTGCTGCCGGTCGCGATCTTCACCTTCCTGCTGCGCAACCATCTGCTTCGCGGCGTGACGTTCGGAGCGATCCGCAAATGAGTTTTCGCGCCATCAACGAGAAGTACCTGTTGCCGGCATCGCAGATCCTCATGGTTCTGGGCATCGTTGCGCTCTGCCAGCCATGGAGCCTCAACCTGCATTCCTACGGCGTGACGATCATTCTGGCCGGACTGATCGGCTTCAACATCACATCGAAGATTGCGCCGGAGCGCGGCGAGGAAACTGGCGCCGCGACGTATGAGGGAGCCCGGCAGTGACGCAGATCGAACTTCGTGGCATCGAGAAATTCTTCGGTGCCGTCCAGGTCATCCACAACTTGAACCTCGCCATCGCCGACAACGAGTTTATCGTGCTGCTCGGCCAGTCTGGCTGCGGCAAGACCACGACGCTGCGCGCGATAGCGGGGCTGGAGACGATCGATCAGGGCGACATTCTGATCGACGGCAAGGCGGTGCAGCACCTCAAGGCCGCCGACCGCGACATCGCCATGGTGTTCCAGTCCTTCTCGCTCTACCCGCACATGACAGTGTTCGAGAACATCGCCTTTCCGCTGCGCGCCACGCGCATGAGCAGCGGCGAGGTCGACAAGTCTGTGCGCGAGGTCGCCCGGGTCCTGCGCATCACCGACCTGCTCGACAAGAGGCCGTCTGCGCTCTCCGGCGGCGACATGCAGCGCGTTGCGATCGGCCGAGCGCTGGTGCGGCGCCCGAAGGCAATGCTGATGGACGAGCCGATCGGCGCGCTGGACGCCAAGCTGCGCGAAGAGATGCGCGCCGAGATCAAGCGCCTGCACGTCAAACAGGGGTCGACCACGATCTACGTCACCCACGACCAGATCGAGGCAATGAGCCTGGCCGACCGGATCGTCATCATGCATGAGGGTTTCATCCAGCAAGTCGGTACGCCGGACGATGTCTATTCGCACCCGGCGAACCTGTTCGTGGCGCAATTCGTCGGCAGCCCGGTGATGAACATCGCCGAGGCCAGCGTCACCGAACATGCCAGTGCCGCCGCCGTCACGGTCGGCGGCGCGCCGGCGGGCTTTGAGTTCCCGCGCCAGCTCCTGTCCAAGCTCAACGGGCATTCCAACGGTGGCTTGACGCTCGGCATCCGCCCGGAGGGCGTGCTCGTCCGGCACGATGCAGCGCCAGGCTACATGCCGGTCGAGGCGAACATCATCGAGCCGCTGGGATCGTTCGACGTCGTCGACCTCAAGGTCGGCTCCGAGATGCTGCGCGCGCGCACCAAGGCCGGCTACGTTTCGGGTCCCGGCGAGAAGGTCCATGTCCGCATCGATCCGGAGCAGGCGCATTTCTTCGACACGGCAAGCGGCAAGTCGCTGGGGGTGAGGCTGTAATGGCCCATATCGAACTGAAGAACATCACCAAGAAGTTTGGCAGCCACACCGCGCTGATCGACCTCGACCTCGACATCGCCGATGGCGAGTTCTTCGTGCTGCTCGGCGAGACTGGCGCCGGCAAGACGACGACACTGAGGCTGATCGCCGGTCTCGAAAAGCCGACGGAAGGCCAAGTGTTCATCAACGGCACCGATGTCGCCGACTGGGGCGCGGCCGAGCGCGACGTGGCGCTGGTGCTGCAGCAATACTCGCTCTACCCGCGCTACACGGTGCGCGAGAATCTCGAATTTCCGCTGAAGCCGAAGATCCGCAGGCTGCCGGACGCCGAGATCAAGGACCGCGTCGACCGCGCCGCCCGCACGCTGCGGATCGAGCACCTGCTCGACCGCAAGACCGACCGGCTGTCCGGCGGCGAGATGCAGCGCGTCTCCATCGGCCGCGCCATCGTGCGCAAGCCGCGCGTGTTCCTGATGGACGAGCCGCTGTCGGCGCTCGACGCCAAATTGCGCGAGGCGCTGCGTACCGAGTTGAAGAACCTGCAGATACAGCTCGGCGCCACCTTCCTGTTCGTCACCCACGACCAGATCGAGGCGATGTCGATGGGCGACAAGGTCGGCGTGCTCAACCACGGCCGCATCATCCAGACCGGCACGCCGCACGAGATCTACAACAATCCGCGCGACACCTATGTAGCGAGCTTCGTCGGCTCGCCGCCGATGAACCTCATCGACGGCAGGCTGGTGAACGGCCGCGCGGTGATGGCGCCATTGAATTTCGAACTGCCCTTTGCGGGGGCGGCCAAGACTTTTGCGGGGGCAGGGGCGCGTGCGACGACTGACGGTCGCCCGCTGGTCTTCGGCATCCGTCCGGAGGACGTCTATCTGGAGAGCGGCGCACCGGTCGAGGCGCGCGTCCATGATGTCGAGAACCATGGCGTGGAGAAGATCCTGACGCTCCGCGTCGGCGACACCTTGTTGCGCGCCACGGTGCCGGCCAGGACCGATGTCGCGATCGAGCAACCGGTGCGCTTTGCCTGGAACCCCGACAAGGTGGTGCTGTTCGACAAGGGCAGTGGTGTCAGCTTGCGCCACGCGTCATAGGGCGCGGCTATTTCGGCAGGTAGGTCTCGTATGGCGTGTCGTTGATCAACAGGATCACGCACTCCGTCTGCGAGAGGCAGGCGTCGTCATGCATCTCATTGGCCTTCTGGGTCCAGTAGGATCCAGGTGGCAGTTCGACCTTGGTCGCCTCACCGCCTTCCATCTGCCAATGCGCCCAAAGACCCTGGATGACCACGGCGCGATAGTCGGCGGTGTGCGCGTGAACAGGAGCGCGCCAGTTGCCCGGAACTTTCAGCAATGTTCCGGCAGGGCCCTTGGACCTTTCGCCCCACAGTGGTCCGAGGCGCTGCGGCTGGTCAGGAGCCTCGGCGACGTAAGGGATCTTGCCTGCCGGTAGATAGCTGTCCTCGAGGACAAAGGCGCGTCCGGGAACGACCGACAGGGCGGCAAGCGCGAGCGGTGCGAAATGATTGGCCATGGGATTTCCTCCACGGCCAGACTATCCGCCGGAAGCCGGCCGGCAATGACGCTGCGTCCAAAAGACTTGGCAATTCCTCCAGCCGAGAAGGAGGAGCGATTTGGCTGCCTGACGTCAGGACGGCTCGTCGCCGGCACCAATGTGGCGCAGATGGCTCGGCGCCACACCCATCACCCGCTTGAAGGCGCGGCTGAAGGATGCTTCCGAATCATAGCCCAGTTTCGCCGCCGCCACCGATACCCTCATGCCATCCCGGGCCAACCATTGCCTAGCCTGGTGCATGCGCACGCGCAGCACATACTTGGCGGGCGTCTCTCCGACCACCGTGGCGAAGCGCTGGGCAAAGGCGGAGCGCGAGGCTCCCATCATCCGCGCCAGTGCCTCGACGCTCCAATCGCGATCCGGCTGCAGGTGGATGGTTGCCAGTACCTTGCCGACGTCGGGATTGCGGACAGCGGCGATCCAGCCGGTGGCATCGCCGCAGCCGTTCTCCACCCAGGAGCGGATGATCGTGGCGGCGAGCACATCGGCAAGGCGGGCAAGAATCCCGCCGGAGCCGACCCGGTCCATCGTCACCTCGCCGGCCATCGCGTCGAGCAGATGCTGGATACCCGGCGCGTTCGCCATCAGCTTATGCGCCTGCATCAGGTTGGGCATCATGTCGAGCAGCGGGTGCGAACCATCGAGATTGAAATGCATGCTGCCGCAAAACAGCAAGGTCTTGGGGCCGCCACACTCGTTGGAGACGTCGTAGATATTCTCGCACACCGGTTCGATCGTGTAGCGGCCGATCGGCACCGGGGGCACGCCGGGCGCGCTGGCCAGGACATGCTCGTCGCCGCGCGGGATCAGAAGCGCGTCACCCACGGAGAGTTCGATCCACTCCTTGGCCGGCGAGAACAGCCAGCAACCCTGCTGGCCGATGAAATGAAACCGCGCCGCCTTCTGTGCGGGGAAGGAAACGGCCCAGGGCTCGCCCAGCACGCAGCGGCCATAGTCGACGCCGTCGAGCCGTAGCCCGCGCAGCATGTCGGTCAGCGGATCGCCAGAAGTCGGCAGCGCCATTTTGGACGAATTGTAATTCATTCTGGTGTTTCTAGCATGGAAACTCCAGATCGTCACTCCCATGTTGCATTGCAGCCAAATGCTGCGCTGCAAACAAACCGGCGACTGGCCGCATAGCCAAGCCATGACGGCAAGGCATGTAACGGGTGGAGCCCGGGCCGGTCATCTTCTATGTGGCGCTGCAAACATCGGAGACTGACCATGGCCGAACCCGCGACAGGCGTCGCCGACGCTGCCCTATTGAATCCCGCAGATCGGGAAGAGCAAACCGAACCGGCATGGGGCGCCGTGGTCTCGCTCGCCCTTGGCGTTTTCGGTCTTGTCACCGCCGAATTCCTGCCCGCCAGCCTTTTGACGCCGATGGCGCACGACCTGGGCGTAAGCGAAGGCGTGGCCGGCCAGGCGGTGACGGCAACCGCCATCGTCGGCGCCATCGCCGCTCCCACCATGGCCATCATCACTAAACGCATGGACCGCAGGCTGGTGATGTGGATGCTGACGATGTTCCTCATCCTGTCCAACCTTCTGGCCACCTTTGCCTCGTCGCTGCCCATGCTTCTGCTTGCCCGAGTCGTGCTTGGCGTGGCCCTTGGCGGCTTCTGGGCGATGTCGGCGGCCATGGCGCTGCGGCTGGTGCCGATGCGGCTGATGCCGCGCGCCATGTCGATCATCCTGACAGGCGTATCGCTTGCCACCGTCACCGCGGCTCCGGTCGGCGCCTATGTGGGCGACGTCTGGGGCTGGCGCACGGCATTCATGATCGCGACCATCGTCGCGGCGCTGGCGCTGTTGGTGCAACTGGCCACCATTCCGAAACTGCCGCCGGTGGGCGTCGCGAGCTTCCGCACCTTGCTGGAAGTGCTGGAGCGGCCGTCGATCAGGGTTGCCTTGGTGGTCGTGCTGCTGGTCGCGTCCGGGCACTTTGCCGGCTTCACCTATGTCCGTCCCTTCCTCGAAAAGGTGCCGGTGCTCGACATCGAGACGATCTCTCTGGTGCTGCTGGCCTACGGCATAGGTGGGTTCTTCGGCAATCTTGCCGGTGGCTTCATGGCTGAGCGCAACCTCAAGGCCGCGGTGGCGCTGGCGCCGTTGCTGATTGCTTTGGCGGCCGCCTCGATGCTGATCCTTGGCGCTTCGCCCATGATCGCCGCCGCCGCCGTCGCGGCCTGGGGCTTTGCCTTCGGCGCGGTGCCGGTCGGGCTGCAGAGCTGGCTGGTGCGGGCAGCGCCCGACCAGGCTGAAAGCGCCGGCGGACTGATGGTGGCGACCTTCCAGGTCGCGATTGCCATGGGCGCTGTCTTTGGCGGTCTGCTGGTCGACCATGCCGGCGTCGCCAGCGCCTTCGCCTATTGCGGCATCGCCACGCTGCTGGCTGCCGTCGTGGTGCTCCTGCGCGGCCCGAAGCAGGCCGAATAGCCTCTCCCAACAATCGTCCCTGGCAACGGCCCGAGAACCCTTACGGTTTTCGGGCTGTTTCCGTTGTGATGGCGGCAACGAAGCGGTTGAGACTGGCCTCGACATAGACAGCCACTTCGATCGTCGGATCGAAGCTCCACCATAGCAACGAACCTTGCCAATGCGACGCCATCAGCAGGCCGAGGTCCTGTGGCGGGTCGTCGATTTCAGCGAAGCAGGCCGAAAGAGCGGCGCAAAGGACTGCCTTCCAGGCAGCGCCACGTGCCCTGAGCACGGGATCGCGCAGATCCTCGCGCAAGACGAGCAGGCCTTCGGCATAGGTTTCGATGCCGCCATAGCCCTGCGATAGCGCAACCAGCAATTCGATGGCGCCGGCCGGGGTTCTTGGAACGGCGGCAGCCACAGTCCCGGTCTTGTCGTCAAGACCGTCCCAGGCATGCAGCAAGGTGCGCTGCTTCAACTGCGCCTTGTTTTTGAAGCGCTGCACCAGGGTTGCGCCCGAAAGGCCGCAGGCTTTTGCCAGACGTTCGAAGGTAAGCGCCTCCGGGCCGTGCTCGTAGATCAATCGCAATGCGGCTTCCAGCACCTGCTCGTCGGACCGGGTTTTGGGACGGGTCATCTTGACATCCTGACATAACCGAATGATCATTTATATATGATGCGAGCGGCGAGGGCCAGCTCGGACTTGATCGATGATGCGGTTTTGGGAGAGTTCAATGACGTTGCAAGGGAAGGTTGCTCTGGTTGCCGGCGGCACGCGGGGCGCCGGGCGCGGCATAGCGGTCGAACTCGGTGCCGCCGGTGCCACAGTCTATGTCACCGGGCGGAGCACGCGCGGCCATCCATCCGAGTATGCCCGGCCTGAGACAATCGAGCAGACGGCGGAATTGGTCACCGCGAACGGCGGCAGGGGCATTGCCGTGCGGGTCGATCATCTCATCGCCGATGACGTAAGCAGGCTGGTCGGGCGCATCCGGACCGAACAGGGTCGGCTCGACATACTGGTCAATGACATCTGGGGCGGTGAAAAGCTGTTCGAATGGGACAAGCCGGTCTGGGAGCACAATTTGGAGAACGGTCTGCGCATGCTGCGCCTGGCCATCGACACGCATTTGATCACCGCGCACCATGCCTTGCCGTTGATGATCGAACGGTCGGGCGGGCTGCTTGTTGAAATCACCGACGGCACCGCCGAATACAATGCCGGGCATTATCGGCTTTCGCCTTTCTACGACCTTGCCAAGGTGGCGGTGAATCGAATGGCCTGGGCTCACGCCCAGGACCTTGCGAAACACGGAGCCACGTCGGTCTCGCTGACGCCGGGCTGGATGCGTTCGGAAATGATGCTGGAGATTTATGGCGTCGCCGAAGAAAACTGGCGCGACGCCACGGTAAAAGTGCCGCATTTCGTCATTTCCGAAACGCCACGCTTCGTCGGCCGCGCCGTTGCCGCTTTGGCGTCGGATCCGGATCGGTCGCGCTGGAACGGGCAGTCGCTGTCCAGCGGTGGTCTGGCGCAGATCTACGGTTTCACGGATTTGGATGGTTCGCGGCCCGATGCCTGGCGCTATGTTCCGGAGGTTCAGGATGCCGGCAAACCAGCCGATGCAACAGGCTACCGGTAGAGCAGAACTGATTCAGGCCGAACGCCCGTCGAAGTCGAAGATCGACAAGGTGGACGGGTCGAGATCGGTGACGCAATTGACGTTGATGTAGGCGCTGCGTTCGCCGCTTTCGCTGATGTCTTCAGCAAAGGCATGGATGCCGCAGGTCCGGCAGAAGCGGTGCGCTATTTTCGTCTCGCCGAATGTGTAGCGGCCAAGGTCATCGCCCCAGGCGACGAGGGTAAGCCTGTCATGTGGCACGGCCCATAGCAGCGCTCCCTTGCGGGCGCAGATCGAGCAATTGCAGCGCACGACGCCCTCAAGCTCGCCCTCCACCTCGAACGCAACCTTGCCGCAGTGGCAACTGCCCTTGTACAGCATCAGTATCTTCCTATCGCTGGCAGGTGCAAAGGCACGCTGGCCGGGTTATCCCTTCGGCAGGCTTAGCGGCTGCTTGCCCTAAGGACGCTCTATCCTGGCGGAGTCCGACATCGACATGCAATCAGTCCGCGACCATCTCGAAATCATCCTGTCACGTCTTGCCAATCGTGCGGCCAACGAGAAGGTCTTCACGAAGCTGTATGCCGAAGCGGCTCGGGCCGCGGCCGACGCCAGCGACGCCCGTATACGAGCCGGAGTGACGCTCGGCCCGCTCGACGGCACCATCGTCTCTATCAAGGATCTGTTCGGTGTCGCTGGCGAGCCGACCACGGCTGGTTCGCTGATGCGCAAGACCGCCGCGCCGGCTCAGCGCGACGCCGCCATCGTCGGCCGGTTGCGCCAGGCCGGCGCGGTGATCATCGGCAAGACCAACATGACCGAATTCGCCTTCACCGCGATCGGCGACAACATGCACTACGGCACGCCCGGCAATGCCGTCGATGCCAGCCGCATTCCAGGCGGGTCGTCGTCCGGCGCCGGCGTGTCTGTGGGCGAGGGGACGAGCGAAATCTCGATCGGCTCGGACACCGGCGGGTCGATCCGCATTCCAGCGGCGCTCAATGGCGTCTTCGGCTTCAAGCCGACGGCGCGGCGCGTGCCGCTCTCCGGCGCCTTTCCGCTTTCGGCAACGTTGGACTCAGTCGGGCCGCTCGCCCGAACCGTCTCGCAATGCGCCGCCGCCGACGCTGTGATGGCCGGCGAGGTGCCGAACGAATTGGCGGCCATTGCACTCGCCGGGCTTCGCATCGGCATTCCGCGCGGCGTTCTCTTCGGCGACACGGAAGGCGAGATTGCCGCGGCCTTCGAGCATTGTCTCGGCAAGATAGGGTCGACTGGCGCACGCATTACGGATCTGTCGATCGACGACATGATCGCGGATTTGCGCGCGGCCACCAAGCGCGGTTCGATCGCGGCGATGGAAGGCGCCGAAGTGCATGCCGACTGGCTAGCAACGGGCGCACCGGTGCCGGTCGACCCGCATGTCAGCGGGCCATTGTCGCGGGCGGCGCTGCTGCCGACGCCGGTCTATATCAGGGCGCTCCGCCGCCGTGCCGCGCTGGCCGCCGCCATGGATGAGCGGCTGGCGTCGATCGATGTGCTGGCTTTACCGACCGCGCCGGTGACGGCGCCGACCATCGCTTCCCTGGCTGAGGATGCCGAACTGCGTGATCGTATCGAAGGCCTGCTTTTGCGCAACACGCAGGTCGCCAACCAGTTCGACCTCTGCGCGATCTCGCTGCCGATGCCAGGAACATCGCTGCCAATGGGATTGATGCTGGTGGCGCGCAATGGCCATGATAGGCATCTGTTGCGGATTGCCGCCGAAGTGGAGAGGCTGCTGGGCGGTTGATCGGTAGCGAGCCGTAGATGATGGATCAGTGCGATGAACAGTGCTTGCGTTCGCCATCGGGGCGAAACCGCGATTGCTATATCTCGGGCGCAAACCGCCGCCGGTAATGATCGACCACTTCCGGATTGCGCAGATTGACCGGTAGTTTGCCCGCCAGCACCAGCAGGGCTTCGCCCGCCGCGCCGACGCCCATGCGCATCATCGATTCCTCGGTGATCCCCGCCATATGCGGGGTGATGATGACATTGTCGAAGCCGAAATAGGGATGATTTGGCGGCAGCGGCTGCGTCGAGAAAACGTCGAGCGCGGCCCCCCCGATGCGGCGCTCCCGCAAGGCGTCGGTCAGCGCATCGTCATCGACGACCGGTCCGCGCGACACGTTGATCAGCAATGCGTTGGGCTTCATGCGGGCGATGCGTTCGCGGCTGATCAGGCCGCGCGTCTCCGGCGTCAGCGGGCAGCTGAGCACGACGATGTCGCTCTGCTCGACCAGCGCGTCGATCGAAAGGAAGCCGACTTTTTCCGGCGCCGGCTGCATGCTGCGCGTCGTTGCCACCACTTTCAGGTCGAAGCCGTGCGCGGCGATATGGCCGACGGCCTGTCCGACGGCGCCAAGGCCGACAATGCCGATGGTCTTACCGGCGAGTTCGATGTTGGAGTTCGCATGCTCGCGTCCGGCCAGCCAGCCCTTGGCGCGCAGGTCGCGGTCGACACGGCGGAACTGCCGCAGCAGTGCAAGCGCGGTGAGCATGACATATTCGGCGACCGAACGGGCGTTGACCGCCGGCACGTTGGCCACGAGCACGCCGGCTGCCGCGGCCGCTTCCATCGGGATCATGTCGAGCCCGGCGCCATGGCGGATCGCGGCCCTCAGCTTCCAGGCGCCCTCGAACAATGCCGGCGGCAGTGGCGCGCGCACGATGACGATATCGGCGTCCTTGGCCTCCCTGGTCAAGGTGGCGGCATCGAGCGCGGAGGCGATGACGAGCTGACCAGCGCCCGCCAGCCTGGCCGAGGCGCGCGGGTGCAGCGGATGCGTCGACAGGATCTTTGGCACGGTCTGGGTCACGGTCAGGCCTTTTCGAGCGCCGCGCCCGCGGGCAAAGCCGCCATGCCACCTTCGATCAGGCCTTTCCAGTAGCTTTCCGCGCCTTGCAGATGGGCGCTCATCAGCGCCTGGGCGAGATTGCCGTCGCGGCGCAGCAGCGCCTCGTAGATCTGCACATGCTCGGCATGCGAACGCACGCTGCGTTCGGGATCGTTGAAATAGATCGGCAGGCGCTGCTCGCCCATCAGGTAGTAGACGCTGCAGATGTTGTGGAAGACGCTGTTCTTGGTAGCGCGCACGATTTCGAGGTGGAATTCGCGGTCCTCCTTGGCAAGGCCTTCGCCTGCGGCGATGCGTTCCTCGGAGGCCTTGAGGATCTCGCGCAGGCGCTCGAAATTCTCTTCGGTGGCGCGCGAACAGGCAAGCTCGGCGGCCTTGATCTCATGGATCTTGCGCAACTCGACCGTCTCATAGATCTGCAGGGGATCGAGCGGCAGGCCGGCGCGCGCGAACAGCGCCAGCGCCTCGACGCTCGCCTGTTTGGTGTCGATGTAGATGCCGGATTTGGCGCGGCGCTCGACGATGCGCATGGCTTCGAGGATGGCGAGCGCTTCGCGGATCTGGCCGCGGCTGACGCCGAAATGCTCAGCCAATTCGCGTTCGGAAGGCGTGCGGCCGCTCTCCTTGTCCGAGTGGGAGAACAGATAGGCGGCGAGTTCCGCGAGAAGGTTCTTTTCTTTCATAATCAATTGCGTTGCGCGTGCGCCTCCAGGAATCGCTCAGAAATGGTGAATCCCAATCCGGGCTTTTCCGGGATCGCTATCATACCGTCCTTGGCTTCGACAGTCTCTTCGACCAGATCGTGGATCATCGGGTTGGCGCCGAGCGAATATTCGACCGTGAAACTCGACGGCGAGGCGGCGCAGACATGCAACCCGGCGAAGAAGCATGGCGCGCCGGCCCAAAGATGCGGCGCGAAGCGCAAATTGAAGGCGCTGGCGATGGTGCCGATCTTCATCGCCTCGCTGATGCCGCCGCAGAAGGCCGGGTCCGGCTGGAAGATGTCGGCGGCCTTGAGCACGGCGAGATCGCGGAAGGCATAGCGCGTCGCCTCGCTTTCGCCGGTGGCGATCGGAACCGCGCCGGTGGCTCGCACCTCTGCCATGCCCGGCTTGTCGTCGGCGATCACAGGCTCCTCGAACCAAGCGAGATCGAGATCGCCGACCAGATGGATGAAGCGCTTGGCCTCGGCCACCGTATAGGTGCCGTGGGCATCGACCATCAACTCGACGTCGGGGCCGAGCGCCTGGCGCGCGGCGCGCACGCGGGCGGCGGAGATGTGTGCCGCTCCATCCATGGCGCCGACCCGCATCTTCAGCGCCTTGAAGCCGCCCTTGGCGGCGTAGGATTTCAATTGCTCGCCGATGGCATCGGCCGACGCCCAGCCGCCGGAGGCATAGGCCTGCATGCGATCGGCCTTGCGGCCGCCGAGCAACCGCCAGACCGGCTGTCCCAGCGACTTGCCCAGGATGTCCCAGAGCGCGATGTCGACGGCACTGATGGCGGCGACGCTCATGCCGCGCCTCGCCAATTGCGGCATGGCGTGGCCGGCATGAGCGGCGGTCTCATGGCGTACGCCGTTGTAGAGCATCTCCCAGATGACGCCGATGTCGGCCGGATCTCGGCCGATCAACTGCGGCCCGACCTCGTGGTTCAGCATGTGGACGAGGGCGCCGTAGCTGCCGGCACTGCCGGCTGCGTTCTTGCCTTCTCCCCAGCCGACCAGCCCGTCATCGGTTTCGATGCGCAGGATGGCGGCGTCGAAGGTCGTCACCTGGCCGAAGTCGCTGCGGTGCTGCTTCGCGGCTTCGATCGGGACGCGGACCCACCAGGCCTGGACTGTCTTGATGCGCATATTCTTCCCCAGCCCTGCCGCCGGCCAGGGCGGAAGGGCAAATTCCCAGAGGCAATCGACTACTTGATCAGCGGCAGCAGCGTTTCGGCGGTAATGCGCATCTGATCGGTGTAGAATTTTTCGGTGAGCACGCTGGAGCCATGATCCTGGATGAACTTCAGCTGCTCAGGCGAGATATCGACCGGGTGGCGCTCGACCATTTCGGGATAGGGTGCTGCCGGTGTGCGATCGACGGGGGCGACGAACTCATTGGTCAGCGCGCCGTCATAGCCGACTTCCTTCAGGGTCCCGACGATCCTTGGCCAGTCGATCTGGCCGAGGCCGGCCGCAAAGCGGTTGTTGTCGGCGACATGGAAGTCGAACAGGCGCTTTCCGACCTGCCGGATGGCGTCATGGACGTTAAATTCCTCCATGTGGATATGATACGCGTCAAGGCAGACGCCGCATTCGGGGCTGACCGCATCAGCCAGCGCCAGCGCCTGGGCGCCGCGGTTGAACAGGTAGGTTTCGAAGCGGTTGAGCGGTTCGACGGCAATCTTGACGCCGACCTTCTTGGCGTGGGTGAAACATTCCCGGGTCGCGTCGACCACCCACTTCCACTCCTCTTCCTCGGTGCCGTCCGGCACCACCTTGCCGACGGTTGCCGGAACCAGCGTGATGATCTCGCCGTCGAGTTCGCTGACCATCGTCAGCACGTCCTTGACGTATTGCACGGAGCGCTCGCGCTGGCCCTGGTTCCTGGCGGCGAGGTTGCGTTCACCCAGCATCAAGGTCACCGCGCCCCAGCAGCGGATGCCATGCTCCTTCAGCAGCGCCCGCGTCTCCTTGGTCTTGTACTGCGCGGGCTCGCCGGAAATCTCGATCGACTCATAGCCGAATTTCTTGATGCGCTTGAGCGTCGTCTCGAGGGGTTCCGCGCGCATCCAGTTGTGCGTCGAGAGATGCATGGCCTGTCCTTCCCAGATTCGTCCGTATGGTTTGCCTGCGACATGCATCGCCGAACGACGACGCAAGGGCTCCTCCCCAAGGCATCCCCAGCCTTTTTCTGCGAACTGGTTCGACCAATTGGGCCTGAAAAGAGGTCTACAGCAAATTCTCCGAGACGGCAACAACTGTGGCGGCGCAACTCCCATGGTGGATTAGTTTGTTGATTACATTGCGATATGTGCCGTTATTTTGCGTGTTCGGAGAGCCTTTTCGGCGCATTCCGAGACTTGACCAAATTGCCTTATTTGGTCATACCAGAATGGCAGTGTCGGCAGAGTGTCCGACGCGAAAAGACCAAAGTGACTGGCCCTGCTCCCCTCAGGCGCTATGCTTGGTCGTGACAAAACGAGGAGGATGCCGATGCCGACGACAATGAAGGGCCCTGGACTGTTTCTGGCGCAGTTCGCGGGCGATGCAGCACCGTTCAATTCGCTGGCGTCGATCACCAAATGGGCCGCCGGTCTCGGCTACAAGGGCGTGCAGATCCCGACCTGGGACGCGCGCCTGTTCGACCTCGAGAAGGCGGCGTCTTCCAAGGCCTATTGCGATGAGGTGAAGGGCATCTGCACCGATGCGGGCGTCGAGATCACCGAATTGTCGACGCATCTGCAGGGGCAATTGGTGGCGGTGCATCCGGCCTATGACGCGCAGATGGATGGGTTCGCGCCGCCATCAGTACACAACAACCCGAAGGCGCGGCAGGAATGGGCCGTCGAACAGATGAAGTTCGGTGCCAAGGCGTCGCGGAATCTCGGGCTGAATGCCTCGGTGTCGTTCACCGGCTCGCTGGCTTTCCCTTACCTCTATCCCTTCCCGCAGCGGCCCGCCGGTCTGATCGAGGAAGCCTTCGGCGAACTCGGCAAACGCTGGAAGCCGATCCTCGACGGCTATGAGGACAATGGTGTCGATGTCGGCTACGAAATCCATCCTTCGGAGGACGTGTTCGACGGGGCGACCTTCGAGATGTTCCTCGACGCTGTTGGCGGCCACAAGCGCTGCAACATCAACTACGACCCTTCGCACTTCCTGCTGCAGCAGCTCGACTATCTCGAATTCATCGACATCTATCACGAGCGTATCAAGGCCTTCCACGTCAAGGACGCCGAGTTCAATCCAACCGGACGGCAGGGCGTGTACTCCGGGTACCAGAGCTGGACGAACCGCGCGGGTCGTTTTCGTTCGCTCGGTGATGGGCAAGTGGATTTCGGCGGGATCTTCTCCAAGCTGACGCAGTACAATTACGATTCCTGGGCGGTGCTGGAATGGGAATGCTGCCTGAAGCATCCTGAGGACGGTGCGGCCGAAGGGGCGCCCTTCATCCAGCACCACATCATCCGGGTGACGGAGAAGGCATTCGACGATTTCGCCGCCGGCACCACGGACAAGAAGCTGCTGCGCGCCATGATGGGAATTTGACACGGCTTTCGCTACCCCTCGGGGGAGGGGTATCTCATACGAGGGAGAAAAACATGGTTGGCGCATCGAAGTCGGAAACGGGAGGCGGCCCGATCCGCTACGGCATGGTCGGCGGCGGGCAGGGCGCCTTCATCGGCGCGGTGCACCGGATCGCGGCACGCATGGACAATGATTTCGTGCTGGTCGCGGGCGCCCTGTCGTCCGACCCGGCGCGCGCGAAAGCCTCCGCCGCCGAACTCGGGCTCGATCCCTCACGCAGCTATGCGTCCTACGCCGAAATGGCCAAGGCCGAGGCGAAGCGCCCGGATGGCATCGAGGCGGTGGCTATCGTCACCCCCAACAACGTGCATGTGCCGGCGGCCAAGGCTTTCCTGGAGGCAGGCATCCACGTCATCTGCGACAAGCCGCTGGCGACGACGCTGGCCGAA
Source organism: Mesorhizobium sp. ES1-3 (assembly GCF_020164795.1). Lineage (NCBI taxonomy): Bacteria > Pseudomonadati > Pseudomonadota > Alphaproteobacteria > Hyphomicrobiales > Phyllobacteriaceae > Mesorhizobium > Mesorhizobium sp. ES1-3. The sequence goes on along the minus strand of NZ_JAIUGW010000024.1, from coordinate 76,980 downwards.
GCCAAGAAGCTCGCGGCGATAGTCGAGAAGACCGGCAAGGTGTTCGTACTCACCCACAATTACACGGCCTACCCGATGGTGCGGCAGGCCCGCGAAATGGTGGCCAAGGGCGTCCTCGGCGACATCCGCATCGTGCAGTCGGAGTATCCGCAGGACTGGCTGACCGAGGACCTCGCCGCCACCGGCCAGAAGCAGGCTTCATGGCGGGGCGACCCCAAGCAGGCGGGTGCCGGCGGTGCGCTCGGGGATATCGGCACCCATGCTTACAACCTCGCCCGCTTCGTCTGCGGGCTCGAACTCGACTCCCTGTCGGCCGATCTCGATGCCTTCGTGCCGGGCAGGCTGCTCGACGACAACGTCAATGTCATGCTGCGTTTCAAGCCGACGGGAAAAACGCATCCGGCCAAGGGCATGATCTGGGCAAGCCAGGTGGCGCCCGGTCATGAGAACGGCCTGAAGCTGCGCATCTACGGTTCGAAGGGCGGGCTGGAATGGGTGCAGGCCGATCCCAACTATCTCTGGTACACGCCGTTCGGCCAGCCGAAACAATTGATCACCCGCAACGGCGCCGGTGCGCTGCCGGTGGCAGGCCGTGTCAGCCGCGTTCCCTCAGGCCATCCCGAGGGCTATCTCGAAGGTTTCGCCAACATCTATCAAGAAGCAGCACGCGCCATCCGCGCGGCACGCAAGAAGGGCGGCAAGCCGGCAAAGGATGTCGTCTTCCCGACCATCCAGGACGGCGTCGAAGGCATGGCTTTCATCGAAGCCTGTGTGAAGTCTTCGAAGAAGAATGGGGCGTGGACCAAGCTATAAGGGGCGCCTAGCCAGCGGGAATGGGAGGGGTCGATGAAAATCGGCATGTGCATGTTCTTGTGGACGACGGCGGTGTCGAAGAAGCACGAGCCATTGCTTCGCGACATCAAGGCAACCGGCTTTGACGGTGTCGAAATCCCGATCTTCGCCGGCACGCCGGACGACTACAGGAAATTGGGTGAATTGCTCGACCGTATCGGGCTGCAGCGGACCGCCGTGTCAGCGATGGGGGATCCGGCGATGAACCTGATCGCGGCCGATGCGGCAACGCGCAAGGCTGGCGTCGACTACATGAAATGGGCCATCGATTGCGCCGATGCGCTTGGCGCCAGTACGCTGAGCGGACCGCTGCATTCGACGCTTGGCGCCTTTTCCGGAACCGGGCCGACAGCGGCCGAAAAGAAGCGCTCGATCGCCTCGCAGCGCGCCATCGGCGATCATGCCGGCAAGCGCAACGTCACCATCGGGCTCGAGGCGCTGAACCGCTTCGAATGCTATCTCCTCAACACCATGGCCGACCTGTCGGAGCATATCGACGCCATCGACCGGCCGCACATCAAGGCGATGTACGACACGTTCCACGCCAATATCGAGGAAGCCGACCCGATCGGCGCCTATACGAAGCACCGCAGGAATGTCGTGCATATCCACATATCGGAGAACGATCGCGGCGTGCCGGGGCGCGGCAACATTCCGTGGAAAGAGACTTTCGCGGCGATCCGCAAGAGCGGCTATGACGACTGGCTGACGATCGAGGCGTTCGGCCGCTCGCTCAAGGATTTGGCCGCGGCGACCAAGGTGTGGCGCGATTTTTCCGAGACGCCGGAAGCGGTGTACCGGGAGGGGTATAGGCATATCAAGAACGGGTGGAAGAAGGCCGCGTAGGAAGCCGATCACGTTGCGGCGGCGATCCTTCGCGCCCCCCTCTGTCCTGCCGGACATCTCCCCCACGAGGGGGAGATTGGCAGCTTCGCGGCCGTCGCTTTCTTGCAACGCTGGTGATTGGCGAAAGCACGGATGACATCCGATCTCCCCCCTCGTGGGGGAGATGCCCGGTAGGGCGGAGGGGGGCGCTGTCCCGCCGGCCTCTCGTCCGTTTCTATATTACAAAGCTATCCCTGCTTGGCCTGCAGCCTGTTGTAGTCGTGGATTGTGCGGCTCAGCCTGCGGCGCAGGAAGTTGGATATGTTGTCGAAGATGAAGACGACGAGCAGGATCAGCAGCACCATGTAGAAGACATTGGCCCAGTTGGAGTTGGTGCGCATCGCTTCCCACAGTTTCAGGCCGATGCCGCCGGCGCCGACGGCGCCGATGATCGTGGCGCCGCGGGTGTTGGATTCCCACTGGTAGAGCGTCTGGCTGATGAAGACCGGGATCACCTCAGGCATAACGCCGTAGCGCTGCACGAGGAGCCCGTTGGCGCCGGTCGAAAGCACCCCTTCGCGCGGTTTGTCGTCGATGTTCTCCAGACCTTCCGAATAGACTTTGCCGAGGGTGCCGATCTCGGTGAAGAAGATCGCGGCGCTGCCAGCCAGCGGGCCAGGGCCGAAGGCACGGGTGAAGAACAGCGCCCAGATCAGCATATCGACCGAGCGCATGAAGTCGAAGACGCGCTTGAGCACCTGGCCGAGCACGCCGCTCGGCGTGATGTTACGCGCCGCGAAGAATGCCAGCGGGAAGGCGACGATACCACCGAGCAGCGTGCCCAGGAAAGCCATGACGATGGTCTGCAAGAGCTTCGTCCAGACGTCGCCGTGCTGCCATTGGGCGTTGTTCCAGATGTTGTCGCCGGCCAGCGCGAGGTTCGAGGTGCCGGGCTTCAGTTCAGGCCCCGATACGATCAACGAGATCACTTCCCCCGCCGATTTGCCGAAGAAGGGCGAGCGTGTGTCGAAGACGAAGTTCGCCCAGCCGAGAAAGCGCTTGCGCACCTTGACGCGATCGACGGTGACGCGAACCTCGCCGACAAAGCCCATCTTGGCGACGATCTCATCGTCATGAACCGTCATCCAGTCGGGCACCGGGCCCGAGACTACAGGCTTGCCGCTGGTCAGGGCCACCGGCACTGTCTGTCCATGAGCGACAATCGTCGCATAGGTCTTGTCGAAGGTGATGGATTTGGCCTGGCCGTCGATCCGCACGGTGAAGGAACCGTCGGCATTCTTGATCACCCAATCCGGATTTGGATTGTCGCCCAGCGCCGAGAAACGCGGGTATTTGGGCGTAATCTCCGGCTGGTCGAGTCGGAATTCCGGTTGCAGATCGTAGCTGATCCACTGCGTCAGGAAGAGTGGCAGGCGCTCCCAGTGCGACTCGCGCAGCACTTGCGGCAGGCTGAAGAACCACAAGGCATAGACCAGGTAGAGGAGAGTGCCAATGAACAGGAGCAGCGGACCGAAGCGCTTGTAGGCCGGGCGCTGGAACACCTGCGGGTGGCGCGCCTCGATCGACAGAATCTCCTCGGCGGTCATGGTCGCCATGATTTACGCCCCCATCATAAAGGCTTGTTCGCCGACCAGCTTGCGGCGAAGCCAGGCGGAAAACTGGTCGATGATGAAGATGGTGGTGAACAGCAGCAGCACCAGCGCCAGCGTCTTGGCGCCGAAGCCGCGGGAGATGGAGAGCTTGAGTTCTTCGCCGATGCCGCCGCCGCCGACGGCGCCAATGATGGTCGAGGCCCGCACGTTGATCTCCACCCGCAGAAGCGTATAGGACACGAAATTGGGCAACACCTGCGGCAGGTCGGCGAAGCGCACCCGCTCGAACCAGTTGGCGCCGACCGCCGTCAGGCCTTCCTCGGCACGCATGTCGATGTTCTCGTTGATCTCGTAGAACAGCTTGCCGAGCGCGCCGATCGAATGCAGGCCGATGGCGATGATGGCAGCGATCGGACCTGTCGAGACGATGGCCGCGAAGAGGCCGGCGATGACGATCTCGGGAAAGGCGCGCAGCAATTCCATGAAACGCTTGACCACCAGCCGCAGAGCCGGATGGGGCGTCAGGTTGCGCGCCGCGATGAAGGAAAAAGGCACCGCGAGGATGAAGCCGATGAAGGTCGAGACCAGCGCCACGTTCACCGTGGTCAGCATCAGCTCGAAATATTCGGGGACGTAGAAACCGCCCCACACATAGACGCGGCCAAGCGGGAAGTTGAATTCCTGGGTGCCGGTATCATGCGGCGAGGCGATGTCGAACAGCGCCCGCCAGACGTCATTCCAGTCCTTCGGGACCAGCCAACTCAGGAAATCCAGTATGTGCGGCAGCCGGTCGAAGAAATGCCCGGCATTGGCTTCGTCGGCGAACCACATGCTGGAGAGCATCGCGGCAAGCAGCAGTCCGACGCCGAGCACGGTATAGAACCGGCGCAGCGACGTCTGGCGTCGCCATGCATCGGCCGTCTGGTGGGTGGCGCCGGAGGGGGTTGTCACGGAAAGGGTCATGATCGGAGATGCAAAAAGGGGCGGTACTTCGAAGTACCGCCCCTTTGCAATTTCGCCGTTAGCCGCCGATGGCTGCCTTACGGGCTTCGACGATGACCTTGTAGAAGTCCGGCTTCACCGGAACGTAGCCGGTGAAGTCGCCGCCTTCGACGCCTTCGAAGCAAGCCTTGTCCTTCTTGGGCAGATCGGTGAAGAAGGCGGCCAGCTTGGCGGTCATGTCGTCGCCTATCGCGGTGCGCACGACGAGCGGGCCGTTCGGGATCAGGCCCGAGCGCCAGACTTCGACGAAGTCGTTGGGGTCGACGGCGCCCTTGGCGACTTCCTTGTGGAAGGTGCCGGAGGTGTAGCCGTTCTTGAAGTCGCCGGTGCCCGAGGAATCGTCGACCGCGACGTCGACCTTGCCATCACGCACGGCCAGAACGTTGTTTTCGTGGCCGCCGTTGAACTGGGTCGAAGCGAAGAAGGCCTCGTTCGAGGCGCCGGTGGTCTTCGGAATCTGGGTCAGCGGGATCAGGTAGCCGGAGGTCGAATCCGGATCGGCATAGCCGAGCTTCTTGCCCTTGGCCGACTTGATGTCGGTGATCCCGGAGGTCTTCAGCGCCAGGCCGATAGAATAATAGCCGGTGGCGCCGTCGGTCTGCTTGGTGGTGAGGATCGGGGTAACCGCCTTCGGATCCTTGAGATAGACGCTGGCATAGCCGGAAGCGCCGAGTTCGGCGAAGTCGAGCGTGCCGCCGAGCAGGCCCTGGATGACGCCGTCATAGTCGGCGGCGGGGAACAGCGAAACTTTCTCGAAGCCGAACTCGGTCTTCAGATGATCGGCCAGGCACTGGTAGTTGCGCAGCCGGTCGGTTTCGTTTTCGCCACCGAGAATGCCGACGCGAAATTCCTTCATGTCGGCGGCGTGGGCCATACTGGTGGCCATGGCGAGCACCGAAACGGCACCGAAAACCATCTTCCTGAACATTGATATCTCTCCTGTAAGTTCCGGCCCCGCGCCGGCAGCGTTCTTGATCTTGACAAGTGCCCTTGACGCGGGCGGACGATCCAGGCTGCTCGCTATGCCCGTAATGGGCTCAGTATCCCGGAAATGCGGGTTCGAGCGGTCCGGCGGATGCGGCGATCTTCTGCTTGAAGGCTACGCTGGTGGAGGTGATGACCTCCGATATCTCGCCGCCATTGCTGTCGGCGCCGTAGACAAGACGCACGGCGTCGCGGTCGAGCTCTTCGGGCGGCCCGTCGAAGACGACCTTGCCGGCGGCCATGCCGATGACGCGGTTGCAATAGGTACGAGCGGTATCGAGCGTATGCAGGTTGGTGACGACGGTGATGCCTTCGCGCAGATTGATGTCCTGCAGCGAATCCATCACCACCTTGGCGTTGAGCGGGTCGAGCGAGGCGATCGGCTCGTCGGCGAGGATCACCCTGGGCTGCTGCATCATGGCGCGGGCGATGGCGACGCGCTGCTGCTGGCCGCCAGACAAGGTGCCGGCCGGCTGAAGTGCCGTACGGGCGATGTCGAGCCGCTCGAGCGCGGCGACCGCCTCTGCGCACTCGGCGCGCGAGAACATGCCGAGAAGGTTGGACAGGGTCGAGCGGTGGTTCAGTTTGCCGAGCAGCACGTTGGTCAGTACGTCGAGGCGCGGCACCAGGTTGAACTGCTGGAAGATCATGGCGCAATCGCGCTGCCAGCGCCGCAAGGGCGAGCCGCGCAACTGGGAAACCTCCGCCCCGTCAAAAAAAATCGACCCCTGGCTGGGGTCGACAAGACGGTTGATCATGCGAAGAAGCGTCGATTTGCCGGCGCCCGAACGACCGATGACGCCAACCATCTGCCCCTGCGGGATCGAGATGTTGATGTCACTGACGGCGGTGTTCTTGCCAAATCGTCGGCTGACGCCGCGGATTTCGAGCGTGGCAGAGCTTGCTGACATGGGCTGGTTCCAGTCCGGTCCATATTGATCGTCAGGCTCTCGCCTAACGCAGCCACATGAACCTGCCGTGTCGCCGGCATGTCAGTTTTGTTACGCTCCACAGATACGACGGTCGGCGTCCTGCTGGCGATCAGCCAAGCACCAGCAATTCCTCGAAATGTTTCATGTCGCGGAATGCGCAGAAGGCGGGGGCCTTGATCTCGATCACCGGAGCCTGCCGCGCGAAAAGCGCCAGGCAATCGTCGAACAGCGCCTGCCATGCGGCAGCGCTGTCGTCGGCGAGACGCTGGATCTGGTAGGCGAAGGTGATGTGAAAGAGGTAATTGTCGTGGTCGGGGTGCCGGTAGCCGAACGGCACAGTCAGAGCATCGCGCCATGCACGCATGATGCGCATGTCCTCGTCGGTCGCGCCGGCAACGGTGAGGCCGGTCGGCAGAACTTCGACCACCTTGATGTTGAACGGGCCGGCGCCCTGGAAACCCTTCAGGCGTTCCAGATAGAGGCGGGTCATGGCGTCGATGCTGGTGTCGAGCGGCACGTCCCGTGGCCAGTAAGGCAAGCGGCGGCGATATTCGATGACGCCCTGGAACAGCGTCATGTGCAGGCTGGAGACGGGTGTAAAGGCGAGGCGGTCGACGTCCGACATTGCCAGCATCTTCTCGCGCACGGCCAGCACCACCGCTTCGGAGGGCGAGCCGCCGACCAGATGGCTGACGACGGTGTTGCCGGGCTCGAGGAGAAAGTTGCCCGATCCATCGTAGCGCGTGCCAAGATGCGCCGGCGGCGTCGGATTGGAGCCGGCAAAGAATCCGGTGAGCGAGGGTCTGACGGTGTCGAGCATGGCGATCTCCTTGGGAGATGGCGTCCTGTCCGAATCGTATGTCAGGGATATGAACAGGCTCGCCCTATGACGATGATCTGATGCTCTACCCTTCGTATTTCTCCAGGAACGCCTCGGCGGACAGTTCGCGGAAATCGTCGAGCGAGGCACGTAGCCTCGCATGGTCCCAGTCCCACCAGGCCAGCGCCTGGTAGCGCTCGGCGATGCGACGGTCGAAGCGCTCGCGGATCGGCTTGGCCGGCACGCCGGCGACGATGGTGTAAGGGGCGACATCCCTGGAGACCACCGCACCGGCGCCGACTGCCGCACCATCGCCGACGGTGACGCCGGGCAGGACGGTCGAGCCGTGGCCGAGCCAGGTGTCGTGGCCGATGATGACACGCTTGGCGCGACGCTCAGCGAAGAATTCGCTCTCATGCTCGGCGTCGTCCCAATAGTCCGAGGCGCGATAGGTGAAGTGGTGCAGCGTCGGCCGCCAGGTCGGGTGGTTGGTGGCGTTGAGGCGGACGCTTGCCGCGATGTTGGCGAACTTGCCGATCGTCGCGCACCAGACGGCGCAGTCCTGCATCATGTAGGAATAGTCGCCGAGTTCGCTTTCCGAGACCCGGCTGCGGTCGGCGATCTCGGTCCAGCGGCCGAGCGTCGAGCTGTGTACCTCCGCCGTCGGGTGGACCAGCGGCGTTTCCGACAATTTCCTGGTCATGCGGCGAGCTTTCCCGGGGCGAAGGCAGTGACGTCGATGACGCGGTCGGCCACTGCTTCCCGCACATCGTGGTCGTGGAAGATACCGAGCAAGGCGGCGCCTGCCGCCTTCTTGGCTGCGATGAGTTCGATCACCACGTCGCGGTTGGTCGCGTCGAGCGATGCGGTCGGCTCGTCGAGCAGCAGGATCGGATGTTCGGTGATGAAACCGCGCGCGATGTTGACGCGCTGCTGCTCGCCGCCGGAGAAGGTTGCCGGCGGCAGTGCCCATAGTTTTTCCGGCAGGTTGAGTTGCGACAGCAAGGTACGAGCTTTCTCCCGCCCGGTCTCGCGATCCTCGCCGCGTTCGACCAGCGGTTCGGCGACGACATCGAGAGCCGAGACGCGCGGCACGGTGCGCAGGAACTGACTGACATAGCCGATCGTTTGCCGGCGAACGGAAAGCACGGTGCGCGGGCTGGCATGGGCAAGGTCGATCAGTCCGTCCTCGTGCATGACGATGATCTGGCCCTCGTCGACGGCGTAGTTGCCATAGAGCATCTTCAGGATCGAGCTCTTGCCGGCACCGGACGGACCACCGAGCACGGTGCATTCACCCGCCTTGATCGAGAAGGAAACGCCAGCGACGACAGGCAGTTTGATGCCGTCACGCAGATGCATGGTGAAGCTTTTCGCGACGTCGGAGACAACGAGAGGGGTCGGCATCAGAAGGTTCTCCAACCGTCAATCGTCGGCGGGACAGCGCCCCCCTCTGCCTTGCCAGGCATCTCCCCCTCAAGGGGGGAGATCGGCTGTCGCATTCGTCGTCGCCAATCCTCTGCGTTGTAGAATAGGCGGGACATGGAAACTGCCAATCTCCCCCCTTGAGGGGGAGATGTCCGGCAGGACAGAGGGGGGTGTTCAAGCGCCATCGTCAAACCTGCAAAATCGAAGAAACCAGCAATTGCGTGTAGGGCGCGCGCGGGTCGTCGAGCACGCGGTCGGTGAGGCCGCTTTCGACGACGCGGCCGTCCTTCATCACCATCATGCGCTGCGACAGAAGCCGCGCCACGGCGAGGTCGTGGGTGACGACTATGGCCGCAAGGCCAAGATCGGTGACCAGACCGCGCAAGAGATCAAGCAGGCGCGCCTGCACCGAGACATCGAGGCCGCCGGTCGGCTCGTCCATGAACACCAGCCGTGGCCCGGTGACGAGATTGCGGGCGATCTGCAGGCGCTGGCGCATGCCGCCGGAAAAGGCACGGGGTTCGTCGTCGATGCGGTCTTCCTCGACCTCGACGCGAGACAGCCAGTCGACAGCCGTGGCGCGGATCTTGCCGTAATGGCGGTCGCCGACCGCCATCAGACGCTCGCCGACATTGGCGCCGGCCGACACCGTCATGCGCAGGCCATCGGCGGGGTTCTGATGGACAAAGCCCCAGTCGGTGCGCATTAGGAAGCGGCGCTCGGCCTCGCTCATGCGGTAGAGCTCGCGGAACTGACCGTCGCGCATGCGGTAGCTGGCGGTGCCGGAGGAGGGCAGCAGCCGCGTCGACAGGCAGTTGAGCAGCGTCGTCTTGCCGGAGCCGGATTCGCCCACGACCGCCAGAACCTCGCCCGGCCACAGGTCGAAGGAGACGTTGTCGCAGCCGACCCGCGAGCCATAGAATTTGGAGAGCGCGAAGACGCGCAGCAGCGGTTCGTCGGTCATTGTGCCGGCTCCAAATTTTCCGCGGCGAGATCGGTTTCCGGGGCAAGGTGGCCGCGATGGCCTTCTTCACGCCGCTTCTCGCAGTAATCGGTGTCGGAGCAGACGAACATGTGGCCGCCATGGTCGTCGAGGATGACCTCGTCGAGATAGACATTCTCGGCCGCGCACAGCGCGCAGGGCTGGTCGAAAGTCTGCACTTCGAACGGATGATCCTCGAAGTCGAGGCTGACGACATCGGTGAAGGGCGGCACGGCATAGATGCGCTTTTCGCGGCCGGCGCCGAACAGCTGCAAAGCCGGCGAGCGGTGCATCTTGGGGTTGTCGAATTTCGGCGTCGGCGAAGGGTCCATCACATAGCGGCCCTCGACCTTGACCGGATAGGCATAGGTGGTGGCGATGCGGCCGTGCTTGGCGATGTCCTCGTAGAGCTTCACATGCATGAGACCGTATTCCTCCAGCGCATGCATTTTCCGCGTCTCGGTCTCGCGCGGCTCGAGGAAGCGCAGCGGTTCGGGAATCGGCACCTGGTAGACCAGCACCTGGCCAGCCGTCAGCGGCTGTTCAGGGATGCGGTGGCGGGTCTGGATGATGGTGGCAGTGGCGGTATCGGTTGTTACCGCGACATTGGCGACCTTCTTGAAGAAGGCGCGGATCGAGACCGCATTGGTAGTGTCGTCGGCGCCCTGGTCGATGACCTTCAGCACGTCATCGGGGCCGATGATCGAGGCGGTGACCTGGACGCCGCCGGTGCCCCAGCCATAAGGCATCGGCATTTCGCGCGAGGCGAACGGCACCTGGTAGCCGGGGATGGCGATGCCCTTGAGGATCGCGCGACGGATCATCCGCTTGGTCTGCTCGTCGAGATAGGCGAAGTTGTAGGTGGCGATGTCGGCCATGGCGATCACATCCGCTTTGTGCTATTGAATTGACGTCCAGGACGCGGGAAGCAGGGGCGAATTCAGATGACCCAAACCGGTTGGATGCATCTCGGAATTCTGCTGCTGGTGTTTGTCGGCGCGGTTGCCTTTGTCCTTCGACGCATGGTTCTGCCCGCACCGAAAGAAGGCGCGCAAGGTGAGACTGTTGCCGGTAGCAAAGGGTTCAACGAGGCACATAGTGGCCACTACAGTGCTGGTCATAGTGGCGGTGCCGATAGTGGGCATGGCGGCAGCTAGGATCATTCCGCCGCCTCCCTTTTCTCTTCGACCTTCGCTGGATTTTCGCGGGCCTCATACTCGGCGCGCATGCGGCGCACGAGGTCGAGCTCGGCCTGGAAGTCGACATAGTGCGGCAGCTTCAAATGCTCGACGAAGCCGGTCGCCTGGACATTGTCGGAGTGCGAGATGACGAACTCCTCGTCCTGCGCGGCGGCGACGATGTCCTCGCCGAGTTCCGAGGCGCGCAGGGCGCGGTCGCAGAGCGCCATGGCCATCGCCTTACGTTCGCTCTGGCCGAAGACGAGGCCGTAGCCGCGGGTGAATTGCGGCGGCGCCTTGGCCGAGCCCTTGAACTGGTTGACCATCTGGCATTCGGTGACCCGCACCGTGCCGAGCGGCACGGCGAAAGGCAGTTCGGGCACGTCGAGTTCCAGCTCAACCTCGCCGATGCGGATCTCGCCGACGAAGGGATGGTTGCGGGCATAGCCGCGCTGCGTGGAATAGCCGAGCGCCAACAGAAAACCCTCGTCACCGCGCGACAGCGCCTGCAGGCGGATGTCGCGCGCCATCGGGAATTCCAGCGGCTCACGGGTGATGTCGCCGGGAATGTGGTCCTGCGGCATGTCGCCATCGGGCTCGATCAGGCCTTCGCGAGCAAGGATGGCCGAGACACGCGGCATGGGCTCGGCCTCGCCGGCGCGCTGCAACGGTTCGGCGACATCGGCGCCGGCGGCAAGCTCCGGGTCGAGCAGGCGGTGGGTGTAGTCGAAAGTCGGACCAAGCAGCTGGCCGCCAGGCAGGTCCTTGTAGGTCGCCGAGACGCGCCGTTCGACCAGCATCGCGCTGGTGTCGATCGGGCTGGTGTAACCGAAGCGCGGCAGGGTGGTGCGGTAGGCGCGCACCAGGAAGATCGCCTCGATCATGTCGCCGCGGGCCTGGACGATAGCTAGCGCGGCGAGTTCACGGTCATAGAGCGAGCCTTCGCTCATCACCCTGTCGACGCCGAGCGCCAGTTGTTCGACAATCTGGTCAAGGCGCAGCGCCGGCACCGAGCGGTCGCCGCGCCGGCGGTCGGCAAGCAGGCTGTGAGCGTTGGCAATTGCGGCTTCGCCACCTTTGACCGCGACATACATCTTCAAGCCTCCATCGTCTTGATGCGCGTCGTGCGCGGCAGGCAGGTTATGCCGTCCGATGTGGCGAGGATGATGTCGACGCCACGAGGAAAGCGCTTGTTGTTTTGCTTCCACTGCTCGACGAAATGGCGCGGCATCTGGGCCGGTGCGATCGTGGCGCTGGTTTCGATGCCGGGGCCTTCCAGCAACAGCGGGGCCCCTGAAGCGAGGTCGCCGACCTGCAGGATCAGCGTCGTCGATCGGTCGGGATAGTCCTGCGTGCCCTGCGAAAAGCCATCGATCGCCATCATCTCGGCGGGCATGGCAATAAACGCGAAATGCGCGTCGGCTGATGTGTTGGCCAGCGGTGCGCCCGTGTGGAAACCAAGCCAGGAGCTGATCGCCACGGAGGCATGCAGTGCCGGGTCGAGCCAGAGCGGCGTGTCGTTGTCGCACAGCGCCAGGGCAATGGCGCCTGATGTTGCCGAAAGCGGCGCCGGCGGGCGGGCCAGGGCCGGTAATGGCTGGACACTGCCCGGCCGCGCCATGGCATCCATGAGGGCCCGAAACACGGCCTGGGCGTTGAAGACCGGATCGGCGAAACCGCCTTCGATCGATTGCGCAGCGATATCCATCAATCTTCTCCGCGAACCATGGTGAAGAAATCCACCTTCGTTGCCGCCGTCTCGGCGCGGCGTTTTTCGTGGGCAGCGGTCAGAGCCGAGCGCAGGGGCGCAATGAGCCCGGTCTCGACCTCGGTGCGGCGGGTAGGGTCCTGCCAGAGCGCGTCGGCGATGGCTGCAAGCTTCGCCTTCTGCTTGTCGCGGCCAAGCGCGTAGCAATGGCCTACTTGCCCGGATGGCAGCCGGACCGTGGCACGAGTGATGGTCGCTTCGCCGACATTGAAGGGCGCGCCGCCGCCGCCGATGCGGCCGCGCAGCGTGACCAGGCCGGTCTCGGGGCCGCGCAGCAATTCGGCTTTCGAAGGCAGGCCGGCCTCGTTCCAGAGCCGCACGATGTCATCGCCGCTCGATTGCGCCAGCGTCGCCATGGCGGCTTTGCGCTCGGCCTGATCGCGGGCTTCCTGTCCTCGCATCGCCAACTTTCCTCTTCGCTAAATTTGTCTATTGATATAGACAACTATACAAATTATACATATTACCTAACGCGAGTCCATGACGGGTGCGTGACAGGATTGGCCGGGGGGCAAAAACATGATCGGGCAGCAGGTGGCCGACAGCATCGAGCGGCGCAGCGGTGTTTCACTGTGGCGCCAGATCGCCGACAGGATCCTGCAATCGATTGCCAGCGGCGACTTCGCCGAGAATGCCGCGCTGCCGCCCGAGGTCGCGCTGGCCGAGCGCTACGGCGTCAACCGTCACACCGTACGCAGCGCCATATCGGCGCTCGTGCAGGAGGGCGTATTGCGGGCCGAGCAGGGACGCGGCACCTTCGTCTTGTCGCGCAAGCGGCTGTCCTATCCGATCGGCGCGCGGACACGCTTTTCGACTGGCCTGCAGGGGCAGACGTCGGAACGGCACATCGTACTGCTCTCCTCATCGAACGAGCCCGCCAGCCAGCGCGTTGCCGAAGGGCTCGGTTTGGCCCGGGGTGCCGGGGTAATCAGGTTGGAAACGCGCGGCGAGGCCGACGGACGACCGGTGTCGCGCGCCGCCGCCTGGTTCGAGGGGAGGCGCTTTGCCGGCATCGACAAGGCGATGGCGCAGACCGGTTCGATCACCGCGTCGCTCGCCCGTTTCGGTATCGACGATTATCTCAGGCAGTCGACGGTGCTGTCGGCGCGCCACGCGGACGCCGCCGATCTTGCCGACCTCGACCTGCAGCCCGGCGCCATCGTGCTGGTCACGGTGGCGGTCAACGTCACGCCTGACGGCCAGCCGATCCAGTTTTCCGAATCGCGCTTCCCTGCCGAGCGAGTGGAGCTGAAGCTATCGGCGCTGTAAGGCTATCCGATCTCGATCACGGCCTTGATCAGGCCCGACTTTTCGTGCGCCCAGCGTGCGAGATCCCCTGGCGTATCGGCCAGCGTGGTGCGGTGGGTGACGAGCTTGGCTAGCGGCACGGCCCCATTGCGGATCGAGGCGGCGACATGATCGAAGTCGGCGCGCAACGCATTGCGGCTGCCGATCAATGTCATTTCGCGCTTGTGGAACTCAGGGTCGGAAAAGACGATGTCGTCCTTGACGACGCTGACCAGCACCAGCGTGCCGCCATGCGCGACATGGGCGAAGGCCGATTGCACGGACCGGGTGTTGCCGGTGGCATCGAAGACCGCGTCGAAGCCTTCGCCGTCGGTCGCATCACGCACCAGATCTGACACGGGTGCTTGCGAGCCGTCGAGAATCGAAAAGCCGAGCTCACTCGCGGCGAAGGCCAGTCTTTCGCTGCTCATGTCGAGAAGTGTCACGTCGAGCCCGGCAATGCGTGCGAAGATGGCGGTGCCAAGCCCAATCGGACCGGCGCCGATGACCAGCGCGCGTCCACCGGGCTCGGAACGCGCGCGGCGCACGGCATGCGCGCCGATGGCCAGGAATTCGACGGCGGCGGCGTCGGCGAGCGACAGCCCGTTTGTGGGATAAAGGTTCTGCGCCGGCACCAGGATGCGTTCGCACATGGCGCCGTCGCGATGCACGCCGAGCACTTCGATCCTGACACAGCAATTTGGCTTGCCGTGCCGACAGGCGATGCATTGGCCGCAGGAGAGATAGGGGTTGATGATCACCGGTTCGCCGACCGCAAGACCGACTCCTTCGCCGACTTCGACGACGGTGCCGGAGACTTCGTGGCCCATGATGCGGGGGTAAGCGAGGAAAGGATGCTTGCCCTCGAAGATGTGATAGTCGGTGCCGCAGATGCCGACATGGCTGACCGCGACCAGCGCCCAGCCGGGGGGCGGCGAGCCGGGAGCAGGGCGGTCCTCCAGGATAAGCTCGCCTGGCGAGCGGCAGACGACGGCTTTCATGCTTCAATCCACTCTGTCATGAAATCGCCGGCCTGTTTCCGACAGGGCCGGCGATCGATTTTGGTCTGTCGCTACTTGCCGCCGCGGCGGCGCAGGCCATCGAAATAGACGATGACGATGATCAGCACGCCGGTGATGACACGCTGCCAGAAGGCGTTGACGTTGAGCAGGTTGGCGCCGTTGTTGATGGTGGCGAGAATGAAGGCGCCGAGCAGTGGCCCGTGCACCGAGCCGACCGCGCCGAACAGTGAGGTGCCGCCGATCACCGACGAGGCGATCGCCTGCAGTTCCCATCCTTCGGCCTGGGTCGGATTGCCGATGCCGATGCGCGAAGCCAAGAGCACACCGACGAACGCCGCGCAGAGACCCGACAGCGTGTAGGCCATGAAGATGGTGCGCTGGACATTGACGCCGGACAGGCGCGAGGCCTCGGCGTTCGACCCGACCGAGAACAGGTACCGGCCCCAGCGGCTGTGATGCAGGAAGACATAGGCGGGTATGCCGACCAGCAGGACCATCCAGAACAGATTGGGGATGCCGAGGAAGGAGTTGCGCGAGAATTCCTGGAAAGCATCATTGTTGATCGAAATCGAATTGCCGTTGGTCATCAAAAGGCCAATGCCGCGCAGCGACGTCAGGGTCGCCAGCGTGATGATGAAGGGCGGCAGGCCCATCTTGACGATGCCAAAACCATGGAAGAGGCCGATGGCGACGCCGACCAGCAGGGTGAGCAGGATGGCGAGGAAGACCGGGACGCCGGCATTGATCAGCATCGCGGCGATGACGGTTGCGAAGCCGACCACGGCGCCGACGGACAGATCGATGCCGCCGGTGATGATGACGAAGGTCTGGCCGACAGCCAAAATGGCGATCATCGAACCCTGACGCAGCAGATTCGAGATGTTGTTGGCCGACGCGAAGCTCGACGTGGAGAACGACAGAATGACCCACAGCAGCACCAGCAGCGCCAGCAGCGTCAGTCCAAACAGTGCGTTGTAATTGCGCTTCGGTTTTTCGGCAGGAATCGCCTCGGTGCTCATGTCTTTCCTCCCAGCTTTTCTTGTTTCTCGGCGAGCGCCTGTGTGAGAATGTCCTCGTGATCGGCGGTGTGGAACCCGTGCGTGGCCACCAACTTGCCGCGGCGGAACACGTGCAGCGTGTCGGCCAGTTCATAGACTTCCGGCAAATAGGACGAGATCAGGATGATGCCCGCGCCCTTCGACAAGAGCGCGCTGAACAGGCGGTAGATCTCCGCCTTGGTGCCGACGTCTACGCCGACCGTCGGCTCGTCGAAGATGAACAGCTTGGCGCCGTGCGCCAGCCATTTGCCGATGACGATCTTCTGCTGATTGCCGCCCGACAGGCTGGAAGCCAACGCATGGCGCGTCGGCGTCTTGATCCTGAGGCCTGCGATCTGGCGGTCGGCCTCGGCCTTCTCTTTCGCGTTCGAGATCAAAAGATTGCTGGAGATGCGCTTGTAGATCGGCAGGTTGAGGTTGACGCCAACCGGCAAATTGAGACAAAGGCCCTGGTCGCGGCGGCTTTCCGGCGCCAGCGCCATGCCGAGCTTGATCGCGTCATGCTCGGAGTTGATCTGGACATCCTTGCCTTCCCACAGGATCTGGCCGGCCGACTTCTTGTGCCGGCCGTAGAGCGTGGTGACAAATTCGCTGCGTCCAGCGCCGATCAGGCCGTAGAGCCCGACGATCTCGCCGGCACGGACTGTCATCGACACGTTTTCGAAGCCCTTGCCCGAGAGGTTTCTGGCCTCGACGATCGCGGCACCCGGAGTGAAATGCTCCTTGTGGTAGATTTGTTCGATCGAACGGTTGATCATCAGCTTGACGAGTTCGGCGTCATTGGTCTCGCTGATGTTCCTGGTGCCGACCAGCGTGCCATCGCGCAGCACCGAAACACGATCGGCGAGTTCGAACACTTCCTCCATGCGGTGACTGATGTAGATGATCGTCACGCCCTCGGACTTCAGGCGGCGGATCAGAGTGAAGAGCTGGTCGGCCTCCTTGCGGGTCAGGTAAGCGGTCGGCTCGTCGAAGATCAGGAATTTGGTGCCGCGCACGGTGGCGCGGGCGGCGGCGATCAGCTGCTGCTGGCCGATGGTCAGATCGCCCAATGTGACATGCGCCGGCAAGTCGAAGCCGAGATCGTCGATGATCTTCTGCGCCTCCCTGACCATGGCGCGCTGCTGCAGGATGCCGAAGCGCGAATTCTCCTCGCCGAGGAACATGTTGGCGGCGACGGTCAGATGACGACAGAGCACGACCTCCTGGTGGACAGCGTTGATGCCGAGCGCCATCGCCTCATGCGGGGTCGCCAGTGCAGCCGGTTGGCCCTCCCAGATCACTTCTCCGGAGGTGCGCGGCATGACGCCGGTCAAAAGCTTGATGAGCGTGGATTTGCCGGCGCCGTTCTCGCCGACGATGGCGTGGATCTCGCCTGCCTTGAAGGCGAGGTCCACCGGCTTCAAGGCGTGAGTGCCGGGATAGCGCTTTTCCAGCCCGCGCAATTCGAGGATGGTCCCGCCGGGCTCCAGCACGGGAGCCGGATGCAATTCGTGCGCCGTCGGCGTCATGGCGATCCTCCCAGATTGGCCTCGCGGCTGGCACCCGGCGAGGCTGTGATCGTCTTTTCAAACAGCCTAGCCAAAGCCGGCCGATTGCCAAGCCGCTCGTGGCGGCGGATGTTTCCGGGGCGCGAGGCCCCGGAAACGGTTTTGAACACCGGCTGCTTAGAGCTTCGGATTGAGCAGCGCGTCGATCTTGGGGTCCTTCATATTGGCCTTGGTCACCAGATTGGCGCCAGTGTCGACATTTGCCTCCACCTTCTCGCCCTTCGAGGCGGCGAGCGCCGTCTTGATGCCGTCATAGCCCATCCGGTACGGATCCTGAACGACGAGGCCGGAAATGACGCCGTCATTGAGGAACTTGATCAGCTTCTCGTCGCTGTCGAAGCCGATCAACCCGACCTTGCCGGCAAGTTTGTTCTCGGCGATCGCCTGACCGACGCCTTGCGCCATGATCAGGTTTGACGCGAAGATGCCCTTCAGGTCCGGATTGGCGGTGATCAGGTCGGTCGCGATGTTGAGGCCGGTGGTGGCCTGGCCGTCGGCGTATTTGTCGGCGATCAGTTCGAGGCCGGGATACTTGGCCTTGAGCTGTTCCTTGAAGCCTTGCGCGCGCTGTTCGAGCGAGCCGGCGCCGGGGAGCGCGGTGATAAGCGCAACCTTGCCCTCGACCTTGCCGCCGTTGGCGGCGCCGATCGCGGCGGCGAGACCGTCAGCGGCGACGCGGCCGCCCTGCACGTTGTCGGTGGTCAGGAACGATGTGAAGGCCTTGGAGTCGGCACCCGAGTCGATGCCGATGACCTTGACCTTGGTCGCGGCTTCGTCGATCGGCTTGCCGAGCGCCTTGGCTTCGGTCGGTGCGATGACGACGGCGGCCGGGTTGCCGGCGACGGCGTTCTCGAGGATGGAGATCTGGCCGTTGACGTCGGTCTCAGCCTGGGCGCCGAGTTCCGGCACGTTGACGCCGAGGTCCTTGCCGGCCTTGCGGGCGCCGGCCAGAACGATCTGCCAGTAGAAGGACGTGGTATCCTTGACGATGATCGGAATGGTCACGTCCGCCGCCGAAACCGGTGCGCTATGCATGACGCCGGCGAGCATTGAGGCTGCCGCCAGGGCCATGACGGCGCGGCGGTTGAGAATGCTGGTCACGAATTTCATGGGATCCTCCCTAAGTCGCCTGGTGAACGTTACGGAAGCTCGGTTCGGATAGGCGTGGCCCAAACAGAACTTTATCAATAAAAAACAGTTGCACTGTTTTGATAGTGCATCGTTCCGGCCGATGCAAGCGGTGTTTCCAGTCAGTCCTCCCAAAGGCCTGACAACGATTCACCTACCGGCGCGGCTCCTCTCCAGTCTTAGTCAGGCGCTCCCGTTTCCGTTCTACGGAAGCATGGAATATTAATTCCATACAGCAGTCAACATGGAATGTTCATTCTTTTCTGAGGTCGCAACATTGTGAAGCCGACCCGCGACCCTGTGCACATTGCGACGGTGCGCGCTTCAAGACAGTTTCTGCACCACCGTGTAGGGACGATACTTGGCATATTCCGTCTCCGGCACGTCGATATCGAGCAGCTCGAGGTTGCGTGTCAGGTTCGCCAATCTTGCGGTACCGGTCAGCACGGTGGCAACTGCAGGTTCGTGCAAAGGAAACTGAAACGCGGCCGCCGCCAGCGGATAACCGCCTTCACCGGCGATCTTCTCCATGGCGTCGACACGGTCGAGAACGTCGCGGCTGGCGGGTTGGTAGTCGAAATGCGCGCCCTGCACCGGCCCGGTCGCCAATATGCCCGAGTTGAAAACGCCGCCGATGACCAGCGACGTCTGTTGCGCACGGCACAGCGGCAGCAGTTCGGCTTCCGCGCTGCGGTCGAGCAAGGAATAACGGCTGGCGAGCAGGATGCAGTCGAGCGGCGCCCGGCGCATCACGTCGAGGCAGATCTGGACTTCGTTGACGCCGAGCCCGTAGGCCGAAATCGTGCCGGCCCGCTTCAGCTCCTCGAGCGCCTTGAGCCCGCCGTCCATCAACTGGCGAAAGTGCAGTTTGGTCTTCTCGACACCATGCGTGTAAACGCCGATGTCGTGCACATACAGGATGTCTATCCTGTTTAGCCCAAGCCGCGCATAGCTGAAGTCGACCGACCGCATGATGCCGTCATAGGAATAGTCGTAGTCGAGCGCGAAGGGTAGCGGATCGACATAGGAATGGTCCGGCACCTGGTCTTCCGGCACCGGGCGGAACAGGCGGCCGACCTTGGTCGACAGCACGTAGGAATCACGTGGTTTGTAGCGCAGGAAATCGCCGAAGCGACGCTCCGACAGGCCGAAACCGTAGAAGGGCGCGGTGTCGAAATAGCGCAGGCCGGCTTCCCATGCGCCTTGCAGCGTTTCCATCGCCGCTTCGCGCGAACAGGCCCGGTAGAGGCCGCCGATCGCAGCGCCGCCGAAGCTGATCTCGGTGACCTCCAGTGCCGTCTGGCCGATGCGGCGTCTTTTCATGCATAACCTCCCCGTGGCCGACCGTTGTGCGGGTCGGCAAGTTTACCAGACATGCGTCGAAAACTAGAGCGTCGCGCCGAGATGCCAGGGCACGAACTCGTTGTCGCCGTAGCCAAAATCCTCGCTCTTGGTCTTGCGGCCCGAAGCCGTCTCGACGATCAGTTCGAAGATCTCGCGGCCCATGCCGGCAATGGTCTTTTCGCCGGAGGCGATGACGCCGCAATTGACGTCCATGTCCTCTTCCATCTGGTGATACATGGTCGAGTTGGTGGCGACCTTGATCGAGGGTGTCGGCCGGCAGCCGAAGCAGGAACCGCGGCCGGTGGTGAAGACGATGACATTGGCGCCGCCCGCCACCTGACCGGTGGCCGAGACCGGGTCGTAACCGGGCGTGTCCATGAACACCAGCCCGTTGCCGGTGACCTTCTCGGCATAGCCGAACACGCCGTTGAGCGGCGTCTGGCCGCCCTTGGCGACCGCACCGAGCGACTTTTCCAGGATGGTGGTGAGGCCGCCGCGCTTGTTGCCGGGCGACGGGTTGTTGTCGATCGAGGCGCCATGCTTGGCGACGTGATCTTCCCACCATTTCACATAGCCATCGAGTTTCTTGGCGATCTCGGGGCTTGCGGCGCGATAGGCGAGCAGGTGCTCGGCGCCGTAGATTTCTGTCGTCTCGGAAAGGATGCCGATGCCGCCGACGCCGGCCAGGATGTCGACGGCCGCGCCCAGCGCCGGATTGGCCGTGATGCCCGACATGCCGTCGGAGCCGCCGCATTGCAGGCCGACGACGATCTCGCTGACCGGAATCGGCTCGCGCTTCAACTGGCCGACTTCCTCGGCGATCTCGGCCAGCACGCCCATCGCTTTTTCCACCGATTTGCGCGACCCACCGGCATCCTGGATGTTGAAGTGGCGCTTGCCGGCGGCGGCACCCTTCTGGCCGTAGAGGGTAAGCTGGTTGACCTCGCAGCCGAGGCCGACCATCAGCACGCCGCCGAAATTCGGGTGGCGGGCATAGCCGGCCAAGGTCCGGTGCAGCACCATCATGCCGTCGCCTGTGGCGCTCATGCCGCAACCCTGGCCATGGACGATCGGCACGAAGCCATCGATGCCGGGATATTTCGGCAGCAAGGTCCGGTTGGCGGTGTCGGCGATCGAATGGCAGACGGTGGCCGAGCAATTGACGCTGGCGATGATGCCGATGAAGTTGCGCGTGCCGGCGCGGCCATCGGCGCGGCGATAGCCCATGAAGGTGCGGGCGCGGTCGGCTTCGGTTGCGTGCTCGGCCTCGCTCGGCGGCACCACCGGCAGCCGGCCGGCCTCGAAGACCAGATTGTGCGAATGGACATGCTCGCCCGGCGCGATGTCCTGTGTGGCGCGGCCGATCGCCTGGGCGTATTTGACCACGGCTTCACCCGCGGCAATCGGCTTGATCGCCACCTTGTGGCCAGGCTCGATGACGGCGGCAGCGAGCGCGCCGCCCGGCAGCGCGGTGCCGATCTCGATACGGCCATTGGCGACGGCGACGTTGTCGGCGGGAGACAGAAGGATGGTGTTCGAGACGTTCACGGGCGTTTCCTGGGTGATCCTGGGATGCGCGGATTGACACGCGCCTGTTAAGAGTTAATGTCTTTTATCGTGAAAAAACAGTTTTGCGTCAATTGTTTTTTCGCTGCGGTTCCGCCCTGGGCAAGTGGTGGCGCTGGAAACAATGAGCCGGACCCAGAGAAAGAGATTCCTGCTTTTCAGGGTTCTGGGAACGTCATATTGCGCTTCAAGCCGGCCGCTGCAAGCGCCGGCATGAATGGGTCAGGGGATGTCGAAGAGCAACAACGTCTACAAGGACGCCTACAACCGCTGCCTCAGGCTGCTCGACGAGACGCGCAGCCTGCCGTCGGAACCTGAGCTGGGTGTGCTGCTCGGCGTCAGCCGCACGACCGTGCGCAGCATCCTGGCGCGCATGGAGGAAACCGGGCTGATCGCCTGGAACAAGCGCGCCAAGACGGTGCTGCGCGACCCGCGTCCCGATGACTTCTTTCCCGAGGAAGAGACCGACACACTGGCTGAGATCATCGAGCGGTCGTTCATGCGCAGGCTGCTGGCCGGCGGCGCCGAAGCCGGCATGCAGATCAACGAGCTCGAACTGGCGCGCGAGATCGGCGTCGGCACCACCAGCGTGCGCGAGTTTCTGATCCGCTTCTCCCGTTTCGGCCTGATCGAAAAACGCCGCAACAGCCATTGGGTGCTGAAGGGTTTTACGCGGGCCTTCGCGCTGGAACTGACCGAGATCCGCGAAATGTTCGAATTGCGTTCGGCCGCCGCCTTCACCGCGCTGCCGCTGGACAGTCCGGTCTGGGGTGATCTCGACCGGCTGGAGGAGGAACACCGCGTTCTGGCACGCGAGATCGCGACGCGCTTCAATGAGTTCTCGGAACTGGACGAGCGCCTCCACCGGCTCATCCATCGCGCCTCGCGCAACCGCTTCATCGTCGATTTCTACGACGTCATCGCCATGATCTTCCACTACCACTACCAGTGGAACAAGGCGCAGGAGCGCGAGCGCAACGAAGTCGCGATCGGCGAGCATCTCGCCTATATCGAGGCACTCAAGTCGCGCGACCTCGGCAAAGTCGATGCAGCCTGCCGCAAGCACCTGAAGTCGGCACGCCAGACATTGCTGACCTCGATCCCGGAAAGCCGGCCGTCCTTGAGTGCCGCGTTGCCGCAGCATTGAATTGCCGATTTTCGACCTGCCGCTCCCGTGATAGGTATCCTTTCAGGATTGCTTTAGAGGCAGATGGTTTGAACAGCCCGGGGAGACCGTGGAGCATACCGGTCGCGCTTGTCGCGGCCTATCTGCTGTTGCTCCAGTCCACACTTGGTGCGTTCGCTTTCAGCACCGGGCCGAGTGCCGCGCAACTCGATGCCTTCGGCAACGTCATCTGTACCCACGACGGCGCCACCCAGCTTCCCGGCGGCGACCAGCATCCATCCCATCTGCCGGCCTGCTGCACACTCGGCTGCAGCATGTTTTCTCCAACCTATGCGCCGCCGCCCGATGCCGGGCTTGCGCTTGCGTCCCTGTCCTTCGAGATCGTCGCCTTCGTCTTCCCGGCGACCACGCATCTCGACTTCGCCCGCGAACGGTCCCCGTCGAACCCGCGCGCGCCGCCACTGGCGGCTTGAGCCTGCTTGCTTGCGGAACCTTTCGCGAGCGTACTCATCCAAGATCAAACCATTCGTGACCGGCGACGGCGCGATCATCACGTCATGGAGCAATCATGTCCCATTCTTTCCGTATGTCGGCGGGCACTGTGTTCGGCCACGCCCTGTCTCGCTTCAGAGCCGATCTCGGCATTGTGGCGTTAGCCCTTGTGTTCCTTGGCGCCCAGGCAGTCCTGGCGCATGAATTCAAGGTCGGCGATCTCGAAATCGAACATCCCTGGTCGCGCGCCACGCCGGCCGGCGCCAAGGTGGCCGGCGGCTATTTCACCATCCTCAACAAGGGCAGCGCCGCGGACCGGCTGCTGTCGATTTCCTCCGACGTTTCCGAAAAGGCCGAGCTGCATCAAATGGGCGTCAAGGACGGCGTCATGACCATGCGGCCAGTTGACGGTGGCCTGGAAATCCCGGCAGGCGGCAAAGTGGCGCTGGCGCCCGGTGGCTATCACCTGATGTTCATAGGCCTGAAGCGGCAACCCAAGCAGGGTGAAAAATTCGCCGCCACGCTGACCTTCGAGAAGGCCGGTACGGTCAGCGTCGAGTTCGCCGTCGAAGGCATGGGCGAAATGGGCGGCATGGACGACCACGCGAATTGATCGCGCCGATCCACGAATTTTGAAATCAGAGGGACCATCATGAACAAGTATCTTTTGGCGGCCGGCGCGTTTCTCGTGCTGGGGACAAATGCCGCCTTGGCGCATATCACGCTCGAAACCCAGGAGGCGGCCGTCGGCTCGACCTACAAGGCTGTTCTGCGCGTGCCACATGGCTGCGACGGCAAGGCGACGACCGCCGTGCGCGTGCAGATTCCGGAAGGGGTGATCGCGGTGAAGCCGATGCCGAAGCCCGGCTGGACGCTGCAGACCAAGAAGGGCAAATACGAAAAATCCTACCAGCTTTATGGTCAGGCGGTGGCCGATGGGGTGAAGGAAGTCGACTGGAGCGGCGGCAATCTCCCGGATGAATTCTACGACGAGTTCGTCTTCCGGGCGACGCTGACGGCGGATCTGCTCGTCGGCCAGAAGCTCTACTTCCCGGTGGTGCAGGAATGCGGCGATGCCGCCGCCCGCTGGATCGAGATTCCGGCCGCCGGACAGGATGAGGACGCGCTGGAGACACCGGCGCCGGGCATCAAGCTCACGCCGAAGAAATGATTTTCTGGCGGCGCGCCCTGTCCGCAAGGTGCGCCGCCAACTCCTTGGCGGCAGCATGAACGCGACATCCCCACTTCAAGGGCCTGCAAGGACCGGCAAGCGGTTCGGCTGGGCTAGTGGGCTTTTCGCGGTGCTCATGGCGCTCATCGTCATGGCCTCGACAAGCCAGGCTTTTGCCCATGCGGCGCTGATCAAGACCGACCCGGCCGACGGCGCCGTGCTGGCGCAGGCGCCGGCTCAGTTCTCGCTGACTTTCGGCGAGCCGGTCTCGCCGCTGGTGCTGACGCTGGTGACGCCTGACGGCACGCCGGTTCCGCTGACTTCCTTCCGCCTGAGCGACCAGACCGTCGAGATCGACAATCCGCGGGCGCTCAAATCCGGCACGCATGTGCTGAGCTGGCGTGTCATTTCCGCCGATGGCCATCCGGTCGGCGGCTCGTTCCTGTTTTCCATCGGCGCGCCAACCGAGCCGCCGCCCGTCTCCGAAGCGATCGACTGGCCGTTGCGGTCGGCGATATGGATCGGCAAGGTCCTTCTCTATGCGGGCATTTTGCTAGGCATTGGCGGCGCTTTCGCCCTTGCCTGGCTGGCCGGGGATGGCCGTGCCGGTCAGCGCTTTGTTGCCGGGGCGATCCTGTGCGGGCTGGTGGCGGCACCCTTGTCGCTCGGCTTGCAAGGTCTCGATGCGCTAGGGACGCCGCTCTCCCATCTGGCGCAGCCGGTAGCCTGGCGCACCGGGCTCGGCACCAGCTTCGGCTGGACGGTGCTGATCGCCCTGATCGCGTTGGGGCTTGGCCTGCTGTCGCTGGCCGGACCGCGCGCGACCGCCAGGCCACTTTCTCTTGCGGCCCTCGCCGGCGTCGGCGTCGCGCTTGCCGCCAGTGGCCATGCCAGTGCGGCCGAACCGCAATGGCTGACACGGCCGCTGGTCTTCGTCCATGGCGTCGGCATCGCCTTCTGGGCCGGCGCTTTGGTTCCGCTCGGCCTCGCACTGAAGCGTCAATCGGCCGGCGCCGTTGAATTCCTGCGCTGCTTCTCACGGGCAATCCTGCCTGTGGTCGTCCTGCTTGCCGCGGCTGGCATCGTGTTGGCCGTGATCCAGGTGCAGACACCCTCGGCGCTGGTCGACACGGCCTATGGCCGGCTGCTGCTGCTGAAACTCGCGCTGCTGGTCTTTTTGTTCACGCTTGCCGGCGTCAATCGCTGGAAGCTCACCGCCTCGGCCGAGGCGGGAGCGACCGAGGCGCAACGCAGGCTCACCCGCTCGGTCGGCGTCGAAGTGCTGATCGTCCTGGCGATTTTCGGGGTCGCCGCCGGCTGGCGCTTCACGCCGCCACCACGGGCGCTGGCGATCGCGGCGGCGCAGCCGGTTTCGGTCCACATCCACGCGTTGCAGGCGATGGCCGATCTCAGCATCACGCCTGGCCATGCCGGGCCGGTCGCCGCCTCGATGATCATCATGACCGGCGATTTCGGGCCACTGGACGCCAAGGAAGTGACGCTGGTGCTGTCGAAACCCGATTCCGGCATCGAGCCGCTGAAGCGCGCGGCAACCAAGCCCGGCGACGGCAGCTGGCGTGTCGACAACCTCATCATCCCGGTTCCCGGCCGCTGGATGGCGCGCATAGACATCCTGGTCTCGGACTTCGACATGGTGAAGATCGAGGCGCCGATCGACATCAGGCCGTAACTCACGGATCTGATACCGTTGCAGAACGGGAAACGTCAGCGTGCGACTATAACACAATTCGGCGAGGCGGTTGACGCGGCCCGAAACGCTCGTCAATCATCGCCCACAAAACACGGCCTCAACAAAGCGATCCGGAAACAGGGAAGAAACGATGGAAAAAGCCGAAATCGGCCTGATCGGCCTTGGCACGATGGGCTCCAACCTGGCGCTGAACATCGCCGAGCACGGGCACCGCATCGCCGTCTTCAACCGTACCAAGGCTCGCACGGACGCCTTCGTGGAGAATGCCGGTGCGCTCAGGGACATGGTCGTCCCCTGCTACAGCCTGGAGGAACTCGCGGCCGCGATCCGGCCGCCGCGCCCGATCATCATCATGGTGCTGGCCGGCAAGCCGGTCGACGAGCAGATCGAAGCGTTGCGCGGCGTGCTGTCGGCCAACGACATCGTCATCGATGCCGGCAATGCCAATTTCCGCGATACGATGCGGCGCTTCTCCGAACTTTCCGGCTCGGGCTTGACCTTCATCGGCATGGGTGTCTCCGGCGGCGAGGAGGGCGCTCGCCACGGACCGTCGATCATGGTCGGTGGCACGGAGGATTCGTGGAAGCGTGTCGAGAAGGTGCTGACCGCCATCTCCGCCAAGTTCAAGGACGAGCCCTGTGCCGCCTGGCTCGGCACCGACGGTGCCGGCCATTTCGTCAAGACCATCCACAACGGCATCGAATACGCCGACATGCAGATGATCGCCGAGATCTACGGCATCCTGCGTGATGGAATGGGCATGGGGCCGAAGGACATCGGCACGGTGTTTTCCAACTGGAACAAGGGTCGGCTCAATTCCTACCTGATCGAGATCACCGCCAAGGTGCTCGCCGCCGATGATCCGAAGACCGGCAAGCCGGTGGTCGATATCATCCTCGATCGCGCCGGCCAGAAGGGCACCGGCAAATGGTCCGTCATAGAGGCGCAGCAACTCGGCATTCCGGCGACCGCGATCGAGGCGGCGGTGGCGGCGCGCGTGCTGTCGTCGATCAAGGACGAACGGCAGGCAGCCGAAAAAGCCTATGGCAATATCGGCGTGACGAAAATTTCCGGCGACAAGGACGCGCTGCTGAAAGACCTCGAACTGGCGCTGTTCGCCGGCAAGATATCAGCTTATGCGCAGGGCTTTGCCGTGATGGCGGGCGCCTCGAAGGAGTTCAACTGGAACCTGCCGATGCCGACCATCGCCAAGATCTGGCGCGCCGGCTGCATCATCCGCTCGCAGATGCTCGACACGATGGCCGAGGCCTTCAGCAGTGGCGGCGCTTCGACCAACTTGCTGATGGCGCCGGCTTTCATCAGCTTGATGAAGGAGGCGCATCCGTCGCTGCGGCGCATCGTGGCGAGGGCTTCCGAAGCCGGCGCGCCGGTGCCGGCGCTGTCTTCGGCGCTTGCCTATTTTGACAGCTACCGCCAGGGCCGCGGTACCTCGAACCTGATCCAGGCGCAGCGCGACTTCTTCGGTGCGCATGGTTTCGAGCGCATCGGCGAGCAGGGTGCGTTCCACGGGCCGTGGGGCAGCGGCGCGGCTGGCTAATCGCCGGAGGGCCGATAGGCCACGACGCCCTTCGGCTCGCTCAGGCTCTGCAGCGTGCCGGGCGAGGCACCGCCGATCCAGCCGAGCACCGAGCGGGCGAGTTCGGAGCCGGCCAGCCGGAAGTCTTCGTTGACGACCAGCAATTCATGCCTGAACAGATGCAGCAGTTCCGACGACTGCTTCGACACCACGTCGACGTCGCGGCCGAGCTTCAGGCCGGCATCCTCGATGCCGGCGACGATGGCGAGCGTCGCCGCCGCGGCGCTGCTGATGATACCGTCCGGCCTGATGTCGCGCCGCATCAGCTGCGCGGTCCTCATCCTGATCTGTTCGATCGAATGGTCGATCGAAACGGTGTTGAACGGCACCTCGCTGGCGCCGACTTCGCTCAGAGCGTCGGCAAAGCCGTCAACCGTATGGCGGTAGTAGCTCAAACCGACCGGCGGCGTCACCAAGGCGAGCCGGCGGCGGCCCATGCCGGCGAGATGCCGCACCGCCTCGGCCGCGAAGGCGTAGTTGTCGAAATCATGATAGGGATGAACCAGCCCCATCTCGGTGCGGCCATGCGTGGCGAAGGGAATGCCGCGCTCCAGCATGTAGCGGGCCCTCGGATCGTTCGGCTGGGTGCGCGAGATGATGACGCCGTCGGCCGAGCCGGTCTCCACGAGATAGCGCACCGGATCCAGTGGATCCTGCGAGCGCGAATAGGGTGTGACGATCAGGTGGTAGGGCGTGTCGGCGATGACTTCCGTCACGCCGTAGATGATGTCGGAGACAAAGCTCATGAGTTCGTGCTCGGTGTTGAGCACGAGGCTGATGACATTGGTCTTGCCGGTCCGCAAACGCACGCCGGCACGGTTCGGCCGATAGCCGATCTGCTTGGCCACGAGCTGGACACGACGCCTGGTCTCGGCGCCGATCTCGGGCGCGTCCTTCAAGGCGCGCGAGACGGTGGTGACGCCAAGCCCGGTCATGAAGGCAAGCGTCTTCAGCGTCGGCCGTTCCTGTGCCGTCGCCTCGTCATCCTTGTCCGTGCGTTGTCTGTCCATCCGTCCCGCCCATCAGGCGCATAGCAGCCGCCGGGCAGCCCGGCAATGTTTGCGGCCGCTCCCCAGGGCGCGTCACCTGCATGGAAGCAGTATACTGAAACGTTACAGCTTGTCACGATCGGTGTAGAAACGGGTGCTGGCGACGCGGAAAACACGTCGTCAACCGCGTGGCGAAAAATCGTTGGGATTCAGTGGGAAGCGTGCTGCCAGCAAGTTTTTTGCTGTTTTTGCTCGTTGTGCGGCGCGCTTTTGCGCGTTGCGCCGCACAATGACACCGCAGCGAAAGGATTTTGTTCGCGGCTCGAAAAATGTCAAAGCGAGCTTGCCGGAAGGGGTTGCACATGGTCCTCAATTGCCGTATCGAAAATCTGTAACGTTTCAGATTTCTGGGAGGAAGCCGAAATGCGATACAAATTCCTGACCGCTGCGTTTGCAGCGACGGTTGCGCTCAACTTCGCCGGCCCGGCGGCCGCGACCGATCTGGAAGTCACCCATTGGTGGACTTCCGGCGGCGAGGCGGCAGCGGTCGCCGAACTCGCCAAGGCATTCGACGCCACCGGCAACCACTGGGTCGACGGCGCCATCGCCGGGTCCGGCGGCACGGCACGGCCGATCATGATCAGCCGCATCACCGGCGGCGATCCGATGGGGGCCACCCAATTCAATCATGGAAGGCAAGCGGAAGAGCTGGTGCAGGCCGGCCTGATGCGCGACCTCACCGACGTCGCCACCAAGGGCAAGTGGACGGAGGTGGTACGGCCCAAGAGCCTGCTCGACTCATGCACGATCGACGGCAAGATCTACTGCGTGCCGGTCAACATCCATTCCTGGCAGTGGCTGTGGCTGTCGAACTCGGCCTTCGAGAAGGCCGGCGTTCCGGTGCCGAAGAACTGGAATGAGTATGTGGCCGCGGCCCCGGCACTGGAGAAGGCAGGCATCGTGCCGCTCGCGGTCGGTGGGCAGGCCTGGCAGGCATCGGGCGCCTTCGACGTGCTGCTTGCCGCGGTCGGAGGAACCGACACCTTCCTCAAGGTCTACAAGGACAAGGACGCCAAGTTCGCCGCCGGTCCCGAAGTCGCCAAGGTCTTCAAGGCGGCCGACGACGCCCGCAAGATGGCCAAGAACACCAATGTGCAGGACTGGAACCAGGCCACCAACATGGTCATCACCGGCAAGGCCGGGGGCCAGATCATGGGCGACTGGGCGCAAGGCGAGTTCCAGGTCGCCGGCAAGACCGCCGGCAAGGACTATACCTGCCTTCCCGGCCTTGGCCTGAACGAGGTCATCGCCACGGGCGGCGACGCCTTCTACTTCCCGCTGCTCAAGGATGCCGACAAGGCCAAGGCGCAGGAAGTGCTGGCCGAAACACTGCTCGATCCCAAGACCCAGGTTGCCTTCAACCTCAAGAAGGGTTCGCTGCCGGTGCGCGGCGACGTCGACCTCAACGCGGCCAACGACTGCATGAAGAAGGGCCTTGCCATCCTAGCCAAGGGCGCGGTCATCCCATGGACGGACCAGCTGCTCTCGCAGGACAGCCAGAAGCAGAAGGAGGATCTTTTCTCCGAATTCTTCGCCAAGCCCGACATGAGCCTCGAAGAGGCGCAGAAGCGCTTCGCCGACATCATCGCTTCGGCTGACTGACGACTGACGAGCCGCTTCGCTCCCGACCTTGCCAGGCAGGGCCGGGAGCCCAGGCGCGCTGACTTTCCGCCCTTATCCGATCCAGCACGGCTGTACCGATGAGCAAGAGCGAACGCCCGAGCCAACTCTTCCGCAATCTCAATGCGAAGGTCGCTTCGATCCCGATGGTCCTCACCGCAATGGTGGTCTTCGTCGGCGGCACCGCGTGGACGGTTCTCTATTCCTTCACCAATTCGAAGCTCCTGCCGCGGCTGAACTTCGTCGGGCTCGACCAGTACTACCGGCTGTGGGCGACCCCGCGCTGGCTGATCTCGATCGAGAATCTTTTGATCTACGGCGTGATCTCACTGGTATTCTCGCTGGTGATCGGTTTTCTGCTGGCGGCTCTGCTAGACCAGAAAATCCGTTTCGAGGATACGTTCCGCACCATCTTCCTCTATCCCTTCGCGCTGTCCTTCATCGTCACCGGCCTTGTCTGGCAATGGCTGCTCAATCCGGATTTCGGCGTCCAGGGCGTGGTGCGAAGCCTCGGCTGGACCAGCTTCGATTTCAATCCGCTCTACAACTCCAGCATCGTCATCTACGGCATATCGATCGCGGCGCTTTGGCAAGGCACGGGGCTGATCATGTGCCTGATGCTGGCGGGTCTGCGCGGCATCGACGAGGATATCTGGAAGGCTGCACGGGTGGACGGGATACCCATGTGGAAGACCTATCTCTTCATCATCATCCCGATGATGCGGCCGGTGTTCATCACCACGCTGGTGATCATCGCGTCCGGCATCGTCAAGGTCTACGACCTCGTCGTCGCGCAGACCAGCGGCGGGCCGGGCATCGCCTCCGAAGTGCCGGCCAAGTATGTCTACGACTACATGTTCTTCGCCCAGAACCTCGGCCAGGGCTTTGCCGCCTCGACCATGATGCTGCTGTCGGTGATGATCGTCATCGTGCCGTGGGCCTATCTCGAATTCGGAGGCCGCAAGCGTGTCTGACCATGCCGTCTCCTTGTCCGCCACGTCAAACCCGCGGGATGATGCCTCCGGACCGAGCGGGCCAAAGCCGCGGCACGTGTTTTCGCGCCGCAACATTTTCCTATACGGCACGCTTGTCGTGGTCGCGCTCTACTACCTCCTGCCGCTTTATGTGATGGTCGTCACCTCGCTCAAGGGCATGCCGGAGATCCGCCTCGGCAACATCTTCTCGCCGCCGCTCGAGATCACCTT
This sequence comes from Mesorhizobium sp. ES1-3, assembly GCF_020164795.1. Taxonomy (NCBI): domain Bacteria; kingdom Pseudomonadati; phylum Pseudomonadota; class Alphaproteobacteria; order Hyphomicrobiales; family Phyllobacteriaceae; genus Mesorhizobium; species Mesorhizobium sp. ES1-3. The sequence goes on along the minus strand of NZ_JAIUGW010000024.1, from coordinate 45,670 downwards.
CGAGCCCTGGGTCAAGGCATGGTCGCAGGCCTGCACCGGCCTCAATTGCGACGGACTTTCGCGTGGTTTCTGGAATTCGGTGCGCATCACCGTTCCCTCGGTAATCCTGTCGATCGCCATCGCCTCGGTGAACGGCTACGCGCTGGCCAACTGGCGCTTCAAGGGCGCCGACACGTTCTTCATCATCCTGATCGTCGGCGCCTTCATTCCCTACCAGGTGATGATCTATCCGATCGTCATCATCCTGCGCGAGATCGGCATCTATGGCAGCCTTACTGGTCTGGTGATCGTGCACTCCATTTTCGGCATGCCGATCCTGACGCTTCTGTTCCGCAATTATTTCACCTCCATGCCGGAAGAGCTGTTCCGGGCGGCACGCGTCGACGGCGCCGGCTTCTGGGGCATCTACCTGCGCATCATGTTGCCGATGTCGCTGCCGATCTTCGTCGTCGCCATCATCCTGCAGGTGACCGGCATCTGGAACGACTTCCTGTTCGGCGTCGTCTACACCCGGCCCGACACCTACCCGATGACGGTGCAGCTCAACAACATCGTCAACTCGGTGCAAGGCGTGAAGGAATACAACGTCAACATGGCCGCCACCATCCTGACCGGGCTGGTGCCGCTGGTCGTCTACTTCATTTCCGGCAAATTGTTCGTGCGCGGCATCGCCGCCGGCGCGGTGAAAGGGTGATGGCGATGGCGGCGAACGGCACCAGTGTTTCGATCCAGGACCTGTCGCTGAACTTCGGCGCGGTCTCGGTGCTGCAGACGCTCAACCTCGATGTCGCTGAAGGCGAGTTCATCGTGCTGCTCGGGCCCTCCGGCTGCGGCAAGTCGACCTTGCTCAACTGCATCGCCGGCCTGCTCGACATTTCGGAAGGCCGCATCTTCATCAAGGGCAAGAACGTCACCTGGGAAGAGCCCAAGGACCGCGGCATCGGCATGGTCTTCCAGTCCTATGCGCTCTACCCGCAGATGACCGTGGAGAAGAACCTGTCTTTCGGCCTGCGTGTCGCCGGCATCGCCAAGGACGAGATCGCCAAGCGCATCGCGCGGGCAGCCGAGATCCTGCAGATCGAGCCGCTGCTGCAGCGCAAGCCGGCCGCCCTATCCGGCGGCCAGCGCCAGCGCGTGGCGATCGGGCGGGCGCTGGTGCGCGATGTCGACGTCTTCCTGTTCGACGAACCGCTGTCCAACCTCGATGCCAAGCTGCGTTCGGAACTTCGCGTCGAGATCAAGCTTCTGCATCGTAAATTGCAGAACACCATGATCTACGTCACCCACGACCAGATCGAGGCGATGACGCTGGCCGATCGCATAGCGGTGATGAAGGGCGGTGTCATCCAGCAGCTCGACGCGCCGCAGACCATCTACAACCGTCCGGTCAACCGGTTCGTTGCCGGCTTCCTCGGCTCACCGGCGATGAATTTCATCGAGGGCCGGCTGGAGAAGGACGGCGGGGACTGGCACTTCGCCGTCGAGAATGCCCGCGTCCCGCTTTCGACCTATGCTTTCGACAAGGAGCCGGTGCCTGGGCCGGCCGTATTTGGCATCCGGCCGGAACATGTCGCCTTGAACAGTGGCACCGGCTGGCCGTTTACAGCGACGGCGAATGTCGAGGTCGTCGAGCCGATGGGCTCGGACACGCTGGTCTGGCTGAAGCTCGGCAAACAGAATTTCACCGTGCGGGTAACGGCCGAACGCACGCCGGGCAATGGCGATACCGTGAGCATCGGCTTCGATCCGATGCGGGCTTCGCTTTTCGAGTTGGCGAGCGGCAACCGCATGTAGCTTACCCAGAGCCTCCCCGAACCATTCTCCCCAAACCATCCTCCCAAGGACAATCCCAAGCAGAACGGACAGAGACGATGAACTGGTCATTCCAACTTTACAGCGCCCGCAATTTCTTGCCCTGGACCGATGTGCTCGAAATGCTCGGCAAGCTCGGCTACGCCGAGGTCGAAGGATTCGGCGGCGTCTATGACGATCCCAAGGCCTTCCGCGCCGAACTCGACAAGAACGGCCTTTCGATGCCGACCGGGCATTTTTCCATCGGCGCGCTGGAGAAGGATTTCGACGGTGTGCGCCGGATCGCAGAAACACTCGGCGTCAAGCTCTTGATCTGCCCCTATCTGATGGCCGAGGACAGGCCGTCCGACGCTGCCGGCTGGCGCGGCTTCGGAGAGCGTCTGGCCAAGGTCGGCGAGGTGGCCTCGAAGGCCGGCTATGGCTTCGCCTGGCACAACCATGATTTCGAATTCAAGACACTCGCCGACGGCTCGGTGCCGCAAGATCATATCCTGTCGTCCGCCCCCAATATTGGCTGGGAAATGGACGTTGCCTGGGTGGTGCGCGGCGGCGCCGACCCGCTGCCCTGGATCGAAAAGCATGGCCAGCGCATCGTCGCCGTCCATGTCAAGGACATGGCGAAGCCAGGCGAGGGGCTGGATGAGGATGGCTGGTCGGATGTCGGGCATGGCACGATCGACTGGGCCGGCCTGATCAAGGTGCTGCGGGCCAAGAGCGCGGCAAAATACTTTGTCATGGAACAGGACAATCCCAACGACATCGAGCGTTTCGCCCGCCGCTCGATCGCAACCGTCAAGAGCTACTAGGAACAACCACCATGGCAAAGAAGCTGAGTAATGGGAAACTGGGTATTGGCGTCATCGGCTGCGGCAACATCTCGAAGGCGTACTTCTCGCTGGCGCCGCTGTTTCGCGGCATCGAGATGCGCGCATGCGCCGACATCAACATGGATGTGGCCAAGGCGCGGGCGAAGGAATTCAAGCTCCGTGCCGAGACCGTCGAGGATCTGCTCAAGGCTGACGATATCGACATCATCGTCAACCTGACCATTCCGGCCGTGCACTACGAGGTGTCGAAGCAGGTGCTCGATGCCGGCAAGCATGTCTATTCGGAAAAGCCGTTCGTGCTGTCGCTCAAGGAGGGCCAGGACCTCAAGGCACGGGCCGAGAAGAAGGGGTTGCGCATCGGCTCGGCGCCGGACACGTTCCTGGGCGGCGCGCACCAGCTGGTGCGTGACCTGATCGACGAGGGGAAGCTCGGCAGGATCACCAGCGGCACTTGCCATGTCATGGGCCACGGCATGGAACACTGGCACCCCAATCCGGATTTCTTCTTCCAGCCGGGCGCGGGACCGGTGCTCGACATCGGACCGTACTACATCACCAATTTGATCCAGCTGATCGGGCCGGTAAAGCAGGTGGCGGCTTTCGCGACGACTCCGGCCAAGGAGCGGACGATCAGCTCAAAGCCTCGCGCGGGGGAAAAAATCCCGGTCAACACGCCGACCACCATTCACGGCCTGCTGGAATTCGAGAACGGCGCCGTGGTGACGCTGAACACCAGCTGGGACGTCTGGGCCCACGGCCACGCGCCGATGGAACTCTATGGCGAGGCCGGCACGGTGTTCGTGCCGGATCCGAACTTCTTCGGCGGCGACGTGCGCTTCACCGAAGAAGGCAAGCCGGTCAAGAAGCTGCCGAAATGGAAGCATCCGCTTGGCATCCCCAATGAGATGCACGGCCAAGGCATGATGGCCAACTACCGCACGGCGGGCCTCGCCGACATGGCGCTGGCGATCGCCGAAGGGCGGCCGCACCGCTGCTCGATGGAACTCGCGCTGCATGCCGTCGATGTGATGACCGGCCTCCTGAGCTCAGGCGAAACCGGCAAGTTCGTCGCCATGCAGACCACTTGCGAGCGCCCGGCCGCGCTTGGCGTCAAGCAAGCCAAGGATCTTCTGGCCAAGAAGAAATAGGTCGCGGGGATTATCGATAATTTTGCCCGCCCCTCTCCCCGTTCGTCCGGGGAGGGGGTAAAGGATGGGTACGGGCATGCTCATCGCCTCTGCGATGACGGTGCCCCATCCGTTCAGATTCGAGGATTTTCCATGCCCTATATCGCCGCTGAAAACCGCTACGAGAAAATGATCTACAGCCGCTGCGGTCGGTCCGGCCTCAAGCTGCCGGCGATCTCGCTCGGGCTGTGGCACAATTTCGGCGACGACACGCCGCATCGGACCAAGCAGTCGATTGTGCGCAAGGCCTTCGACCTCGGCATCACCCATTTCGACCTGGCCAACAATTATGGGCCGCCGCCCGGCTCGGCCGAGACGGCTTTCGGCGAGATCCTGCGCACCGATTTTTCCGCCTATCGCGACGAACTGATCATCTCGACCAAGGCCGGCTACGAGATGTGGGCAGGCCCCTACGGCGAATGGGGCGGGCGCAAATACGTGCTGGCCAGCCTCGACCAGAGCTTGAAGCGGATGGGTCTCGACTATGTCGACATCTTCTATTCGCACCGCTTCGATCCCGACACGCCGCTCGAAGAAACCATGGGCGCGCTCGACCATGCGGTGCGTTCGGGCAAGGCGCTCTATGCCGGCATCTCGTCCTACAATTCGCAGCGCACCCGCGAGGCCGCCGACATATTGAGGCAACTCGGCACGCCCTGCGTCATCCACCAGCCGAGCTATTCGATGCTGAACCGCTGGGTCGAGGAAGACGGGCTGCTCGACACGCTCGAAGGGCTCGGCGTCGGCTCCATCGTGTTCTCGCCATTGGCGCAAGGCATGCTGACCGATAAATATCTTGGCGGCATCCCCGACGGCAGCCGGGCGTCCCAGGGCAAGTCGCTGAAGACTGCTTTCATCAATGACCGCACCATCGCCAACATCAAGGCGCTCAACGAGATCGCCGGCAAACGCGGACAGACATTGGCGCAGATGGCGCTGGCCTGGGTGCTGCGCAGGGGCAAGGTGACGTCGGCGCTGATCGGCGCCAGCCGGCCGGAGCAGGTCGAGGACTGTGTCGGCGCGCTCAAGGCGCTCGACTTCAGCGATGCCGAGCTGGCCGAAATCGACACTTACGCGCGCGAGTCCGACATCAATCTGTGGGCTGCCTCAGCCGAGCGCAAAGGCCCGCCGAGGAAATAGTCCGCCTCGCAAGGCGGCAAAAGCAAAACGGCGGGACCTGTCCCGCCGTTTTGCATGGAAGCGGAACGTCGCTCCGCTATCAATCCTGTCGCCACCATTGTGCCGGCATGTCATCGACCGGCTCGGGATAGCAACAGAAGAGTAGCAAAGAAGGCGGTTCGTCGCTATCTGAATGGGATCAGGCCGTTTGCGTGAGCAAACAGCCCATGGATGGCGCAGGACAGGTTGGAACAGAGCCATGGCGGCAAGGGATGTGCTGACGAAAAACCAGCTGTGCGTGCTCGAGAAACTCGAGACCGCCAGCGGGCCGCTCAGCGCCTACACCTTGCTCGACCAGCTGCGCGAGCGCGGTTTTCGCGCGCCATTGCAGGTCTATCGCGCGCTCGACACGCTGGTGAAGTCAGGCTTCGTGCATCGGCTGGAAAGCATCAACTCCTTCGTCGCCTGCGCCGAGCCGCACGACCACAGTCACTCGATGACTGCCTTCGCCATTTGCGACAGCTGCGGGCAAGTAACCGAAATGTCCGATCACGACGTCGACCACCGGTTGAACGAATGGGTTAACTCGACCGGCTTCGCCGCCAGGAAGGCGGTGATCGAATTTCGCGGGACGTGCGCGAAGTGTTCGGCGCAAGCAGCCTGAAGGCCTTCGCTACCGTCAGTGCGCCTCGTCCCAGTTGTTGGCGGCCCGTGCGTCGACATGCAGCGGCACCGACATCGACACCGCCGGCATCGCCGCGTTTTCCATGACGTGGCGCACGACGGGGATCGTCGCCTCGACTTCCGCCTCGACCGTCTCGAAGATCAGTTCGTCATGCACCTGCAAGAGCATGCGGGCGGACAGCTTGGCCTTGTCCAAGGCTTCCTCCATGCGGATCATGGCGCGGCGGATGATGTCGGCGGCGGTGCCTTGCAGGCGGGCGTTGATCGAGGCGCGTTCGTTGAACGCGCGGATCGAGGGGTTGGAGGACCTTATATCGGGATAATGGATGCGGCGGCCGAAGATCGTCTCGACAAAGCCGTGCTCGCGAGCATAGGCCTTGGTCTCCTCGATATAGTCGCGGATGCCGGGGAAGCGCTCGAAATACTTCTTGATGTAGGCGCTCGCCTCCTCGCGCGGGATCGACAGCTGGTTGGCAAGGCCGAAAGCCGAAATGCCATAGATGATGCCGAAATTGATCGCCTTGGCGCGGCGGCGCACTTCCGACGGCATGCCCTGCACCGGCACGTTGAACATTTCGGACGCTGTGATGGCGTGGATGTCGGCGCCATCCGCAAAGGCCTGCCGCAATTGCGGGATTTCGGCGACATGGGCGAGCACGCGCAGTTCGATCTGGCTGTAGTCGGCCGACACCAGCCGGTGGCTCTTGTCGGTGATGAAGGCGGTCCTGATCTTGCGGCCTTCAGCCGTACGCACCGGGATGTTCTGGAGGTTCGGGTCGGAAGACGACAGACGGCCGGTCGTCGTCGCGGCCAACGCGTAGGAGGTGTGGACGCGCTTGGTGTCGGGATTGACGAAGCCGGGCAGTGCGTCGGTGTAGGTCGATTTCAACTTGGTCAGCTGGCGCCAGTCGACGATCTTGCGCGGCAGTTCGTGGCCTTCGGCGGCAAGGTCTTCGAGCAGTTGCGCCGAGGTCGACCACTGGCCGGTCTTGGTCTTGGAGCCGCCGGGCAGACCCATGCGGCCGAACAGGATATCACCGAGCTGCTTGGGTGAGCCGATATTGATGCGCTCGCCGATGAGCAGGTAGATTTCCTCTTCGAGCCGGGCCGCACCTTGCGCCAGCTCGCCCGAAAGCCGCGACAGGATTTGGCGGTCGACCGAAATGCCGCGCTGTTCCATGCGCGCCAGCACCGGCACTAGCGGCCGCTCGAGGCGTTCATAGACCGAGACCAGGCCCTTGGCGGCAAGTCGCGGCTTCAGCACCAGCCACAGCCGCAGCGTCACGTCGGCATCCTCGGCGGCGTGAGCGGTCGCCTTGTCGATGTCGACCTGGTCGAAACCGACGGAGCTCTTGCCGGAACCGGTCACGTCCTTGAGCTGAAGAGGCGTATGGCCAAGCCATTTGTCGGCCAGGGCATCCATGCCGTGGCCGTGCGGAGTGCCGGCGTCGAGCACGTAGGAGATCAGCATGGTGTCGTCGAAGGGCGCGACATCGATGCCGTAGCGGCTCATGATGACCAGATCATATTTCAGGTTCTGCGCGATCTTGAGGACCGACCTGTCCTCAAGCAGCGGTTTCAGCACCGCCAGCGCCTCGCGAAGCGGTATCTGGTTTTCGAGCGTGCCGCCGCCAAGCAGGTCACCGTTGCCGCTCCTGTGGGTGAAGGGAATGTAGCCGGCGCGGCCGGGTGCCGTGGCCATTGCCATGCCGATCAGTTCGGCCTGCATCGGATCGGTGGAGGTGGCTCGGACGTCGAAGGCAGCGATACCCGCCTCGCGCGCCTCGGCGACCCAGGCTTTCAGCGTCGCGATATCGCGGATGCACTGATAGGCCGAGATATCGATCTTGCGTGTCGCCGCGCTCTCCAGCCGCAATGCAGCGAGCAGCGAAGGGGTGTCACCCTGTTTTGGCTTTTCCGCCGTCTCGGCTTCAGCAGTCTGGCCAGGCTCGGAGCCCGCCCCGTTTCGGACAACGGGCGGCGTTCCGGCGCCGACATCGGGGCCATGCGCGTTATCGGCGCGTTCGACGGCCACGGCGACGGCCTGGACGTCGCCGGCCTCGGTGCCGGTCGCTTCCGCGACGCGGCGGGTCAGCGAGGTGAATTCCATGGTCTTGAGGAAACCGATCAGCTTCGGCCCGTCGGGCGCATGCAGCACGAAATCGTCCAGCCCCTCGGCCACAGGCACATCGTTCTTCAGCGTCACCAGCTGGCGCGAGATACGCGCCTTGTCGGCGTTGGCGATGATCGATTCCCGCCTTTTCTCCTGTTTGATCTCGCCGGCGCGGGCGAGCAATCCGTCGAGATCGCCGAACTGCTCGAGCAGTTGCGCCGCGGTCTTTGGCCCGATGCCGGGCACTCCAGGCACATTGTCGACGGAGTCGCCGGTCAGCGCCTGCAGGTCGATCATCTTTTCCGGCGGCACGCCCCATTTCTCGACGACTTCGGGGATGCCGATCTGGCGATCCTTCATCGGGTCGTACATGCCGACCGTGTCGCCAACCAGCTGCATCAGGTCCTTGTCGGAGGAGATGATGGTGGTGTCGCCACCGGCCTCGCAGGCCAGCCGGCAGTAAGTGGCGATGAGATCGTCGGCCTCGAAGCCTTCCATCTCGAGACAAGGCAGGTTGAAGGCCCTGGTTGCCTGGCGGATCAGGCCGAATTGCGGGATCAGGTCCTCGGGCGGCGCCGAACGGTTCGCCTTGTATTCGGGATAGAGGTCGTTGCGGAAGGTTTTCGAGGAATAATCGAAAATGACGGCGAAATGCGTCGGCACAATGCCCACATCGGTGTTGCGGGCATCCTGCATCAGCTTCCACAGCATGTTGCAGAAGCCGGAAACGGCGCCGACCGGCAGGCCGTCGGACTTGCGGGTCAGCGGCGGCAGTGCGTGATAGGCCCGGAAGATGTAGCCAGAGCCGTCAATGAGGAAGAGATGATCGCCTTTTTTCATGCCGGCAGGGATAGCGCGGCGCGATGGCTTGGTCCATGCCAAAGACATCGCCAGATACAGGTTCCGTCAACACCCTGACAGATCGGGACCCTGACAGATCGGGACCCTGACAGATCGGCCTATACAAGCCCGCTCACGGGCACGTTACAAAAGTGTAACGTTCGTGCCCTTGAATCGCCATGTTCAGAGGCCCAAATACGGCTCATCGGCAATTTTCGCCGAAGTCCGGAGCAAGGCCCGTCCCCCGCCTATACCGGACACCTGCGGCAGCCTATCCCCCCTCTCCGGGCTGCCGCATCGTTTCGAGTAAAAGGCCGCCGTGGTTCCCCCTCCACCACGGCGGCTTTTTTGTCTGCGGCGACCGTCCTGGGCCGTGGTCCAATCGTCCCGGCTTTTCGTTTCGCCGCTCTGCCTTTACGGTTCCGGCACTGAATCGAAAGGCTATGCAAATGTCCGCAGTTTCCCCCGTCCTCGACCGTCTCGACCAGAACCTCGACCAGAGCCTCGAACGGCTCTTCGGCCTGCTCGGGATCAAGTCGATCTCCACCGATCCAGCCTATGTCGCCGATTGCCGCAAAGCGGCGGAATGGCTGATGGCGGAACTCAAGCTGATCGGCTTCGACGCCAGCGTGCGCGACACGCCTGGACACCCGATGGTGGTTGCGCATCACGACGGGCCGGCCAGCGCGCCGCATGTGCTGTTCTACGGCCACTATGACGTTCAGCCGGTCGATCCGATCGAACTGTGGGAAAACGACCCCTTCGCCCCCGCGATCAAGGAGGTCGAAGCTGGTCGCAGGATCATCACCGGGCGCGGCTCGGCCGACGACAAGGGTCAGCTGATGACCTTCGTCGAGGCATGCCGTGCCTGGAAACAGGTGCATGGCGGTCTGCCATGCCGGGTCACCATCCTGTTCGAAGGCGAGGAGGAATCCGGCTCGCCCTCGCTGAAGCCGTTCCTCGAGGCCAATTCCGAGGAGCTCAAGGCCGACTTCGCGCTGGTCTGCGATACCAGCATGTGGGACCGCGACACGCCGTCGATCTGCGTCGGGCTGCGCGGCCTGGTCGGCGAGGAGATCACGGTGAAGGCGGCCGATCGCGACCTGCATTCGGGCCTCTATGGCGGCGCTGCCGCCAACCCGATCCGCATCCTGGCCAAGGTGCTTGCCGACATTCACGACAAGGACGGTCATATCACCATCCCGGGCTTCTATGACGGTGTCGAGGAAACGCCATCGCAGGTGCTGAAATCATGGGAGACGCTGGGCGAGACGGCCGAAACCTTCCTCGGACCTGTCGGCCTGTCGATCCCATCGGGCGAAAAAGGCCGCTCGGTGCTGGAATTGACCTGGGCGCGGCCGACCGCCGAATTCAACGGCATCATCGGCGGCTACACCGGCAAGGGTTTCAAGACGGTGATCGCGGCGGAAGCCTCGGCAAAGGTGTCTTTCCGCCTCGTCCACAAGCAGGATCCGAAGAAGATCCGCGCAGCTTTCCAGAAATTCGTCAAGGAGCGCATCCCGGCCGATTGCTCGGTCGAATTCCATGCTCATGGCGGTTCACCGGCAATCCAGCTTTCCTACGACTCGACGTTCCTGGCCAAGGCCAAGACCGCGCTTTCGGACGAATGGCCAAAGCCCGCGGTGACGACCGGCAGCGGCGGCTCCATTCCGGTGGTGGGCGACTTCCAGACCTATCTCGGCATGGAATCGCTGCTGGTCGGCTTCGGCCTCGACGACGACCGCATCCACTCGCCCAACGAGAAATACGAGCTCAGCTCCTTCCACAAGGGCCAGCGCTCCTGGGCGCGCATTCTGGACGCGCTGACACGGTAAGGCGGACAACCCTGGACGGCGGAAAACAACTTTCTGTTGATTTTTCCGCCGATCACGGCGAGGACGGGTCGACAGCGCAATGTGTCGGAGCGCGTGTGCGCTTCTTCGATGGATGCGCGACGCCGAAGGCCGCGACCCGGAGAAGACGATGAGCGATATCCGCTTCCATAAAAACGATCTGCCTGACCTCTCCCGCTACGATGTCGCGGCGGTGGCCATCGATACGGAAACGCTCGGCCTCAACCCACACCGTGACCGGCTCTGCGTGGTGCAGATTTCGCCTGGCGACGGCAGCGCCGATGTCATCCAGATCGCGCCGGGCCAGAAGAAGGCGCCGAACCTTGTCAGCCTGTTGAGGAACCGCACCATCACCAAGCTGTTCCACTACGGTCGCTTCGATCTCGCCGTGCTCTACAACGCGTTTGGCGTAATGTCCGAGCCGGTGTTCTGCACCAAGATCGCCTCACGGCTGACGCGCACCTACACCGACCGGCATGGGCTGAAGGACATCTGCTTCGAGCTTCTCGGCGTCGGCCTGTCCAAGGCGCAGCAATCGTCGGATTGGGCGGCCGAAACGCTGTCGCCCGAGCAGCTCGAATATGCGGCCTCGGACGTGCTCTATCTGCATCGGTTGCGCGACGTGCTGGCCGGGCGGCTGGCGCGCGAGGGGCGCACCAAGGAGGCGGACGCCTGTTTCCGCTTCCTGCCGACACGGGCCAAGCTTGACCTGATGGGCTGGGACGAAGAGGATATCTTCGCTCACAGCTGATGGCCCTCGTGGCGATCAACCGGCTGGAAAAAGGGGATGAGATGGCGGACAGAAAGCCGATATCGACCGCGCCGACCGACGGCTCCAAGGTCACCGTCACCTGGAAGGACAGTGATGGCGTCCTCAATGAATCCATAGCGCAATACCGCGACGGCGGCTGGTGGGTCTACACCGACAGCCACACGCAAAAGAAGGTCGAGCCGACCAGCTGGCGGCCCACCGCCGGCGACGACGACCAGTGAGCGCGCCCGCTGGCGAGGCCGGGGGCTTTCGCATAGGCTGAAGCCGTTGATATCGGGGCCGATTCGGACCCTTCCGCTCCGCACGCGGATCGGCTTCTCCATTGGCGGCGGCATCATCGCCTCCATCATCCACGCAACGATCGGCGCCATCATCCTTTTGGTGCTGGTCAAGGTCCTGAAACGAGCCTGAGGCTCGGCACGGCAAAAGGCGCGCCATGAAGCAGAACACGCTCTATCTCATCATTGGCGCGCTCATCGTCGTGGTCGTCGCGCTGGGCGCCTACGTCTACCGCGAGCAGACCAGGCCGAAAGGCGTCGAACTCAAGTTCGACGACAAGGGCATTTCGATCCAGCAGAACTGAGCCTACGCTCGACTGGCATGTCGTTTGATTCTCCGGATGGCGGGCAGCCTTTGATCGACAAGCGCGAGGGCAAGGTCGGCCCGAAATCCAGGGGCTGTGCGGGGGCTCGTCCGTGGTCGGGGTCTGCAAGACGGATCTTCCAATGCCCGAGCTCGGTGGGGTTGCATGACGATACCTCCCGTCGCATTCAGGGCCAGCCAAGCCGTTCGGGCAGCGCTTTCGGCCATAAGACGCACGGAGGATCTGCGCTTTTCGCCCGACAACCGGCTGCTGGCGATCGCGGCCTTCGCGCGCAAACGCTGCCTGCTCCTGCGTATCGATGTCGAGATGCGGCCTGATGGTCCTGACGTCACCATCCATGATTTCATGGAACTGAGGTCGGACGGCATAGGCGAGGTCCATGGCCTCGATTTCATCGATGACAAGACCCTGGTGGTTGCCAACCGTGATGGGCAGCTTGCGATATTTGCCCTGCCCATGGAAAGCATGGCGGGCCAGCACCGGGAGATCACCGCGCTTCGGCGGATCGACGGCAAGCCTTTCTGCAAACTCAGGACACCGGGCTCGGTCGTCGTCCGGCGCGAGTCCGGCGGCCGCGTCAGCCTGCTGGTCTGCAACAACTACACGCATCTGGTCACCCGGCACGTGGCCATCCGCTGGCTTGGCCATCGGACAGTCAGGAACCAGCCATTGCTCAGCAACGGCCTCGACATACCCGACGGGATCGCAATCAGCCATGACGGCAAATGGATTGCCGTCAGCAGCCATGGCACGAGGGACGTGAAGCTTTACCGGATGTCCTCATCTCTTGGGCCGAAGAGCGAGCCTGTCGGCATCCTGCAAGATGCCGGCTTTCCACATGGCCTGCGCTTCACCAGGGATGACCGGTAAATCCTCGTGGCCGATGCCGGCAGCCCGGCGGTGCATGTCTATGAACGCGGCGACGGCTGGACCGGGCGACGCGGCCCTGTGCGTTCGGTCGGCGTGCTCGACGAGGAGATATTTCTGCGGGGCAGGGCCAGTGTCGAGGAAGGCGATCCAAAGGGCCTCGACATCGACCGTTCGAACAGTGTCGTTGCGGTCACCTGCGAGGAGCAGGCGCTGGCCTTCTATCCGCTGGCGTCGATTGTCGGAAGGACAAGGTCGGGGATCGAACCAGGCTTGGCGCGCCTTTAAGCGCCTGATCGAGCGGAACAAGGCACCAGAAAGTGGCCATGCCTACTTCCGCGACCTGGCAGCAAAGGCCTTCATCCCCTTCTTGATTGCCCTGTGCGCCTCATCGGCATCCTGCCAGCCTTTGAACTTGATGGTTTTGCCGGTCCCAAGCACCGACGACAGAAAGAACTGTTCGATCTCGCGCCTGAGACGCTCGGGCACATGGTCCGCAGCCACCGGCTCGTCCGCAGCGTCTTCCCGGTGAGGACAGAAGACGTAACGGTCGTTGCGCAGGGCCTCGCCGCCCTGATCCTTCTGCTTGACCCGCAGCGCACCCAAAAGGTCGCATTTGATGACGGTGCCGGGACCCGTGGCGGCCTGATGGATGACAAGTCCATCCAGGGGATCGCCATCGTCCCCCAATGTGGAGGGAATAAACCCCCAATCGTAGGGGTACGTCATTCCGACCGGCAAAGGGCGGACATAGCCGAATACCTGGGTAGCCGGCTCATAGGCTACCTTGGCCGCTGCACCGCGCGGGGTTTCGATGACGACTCTGACAAGGCCCTTCGTCGTCGTCGGCAGCTTGAGATAGTCGGGCATGAGGTGCCTCTGTCGCGTTCCGGCTGGTCCGGGATTGGAACTCCAAGGCGCAATGAATGTTCCGAGGAACAGGCCGAGGAGGTTCCAGGAGATGACAAAGGCTTCTTTGCACTTGCTCAAGGGCGTGGGTTATTTGATTTCAACTCTGAGCGTTGTGCTGCTGGCCATCGTCAGTTGGTCAAGCGCTTCCAAAAGCCCGCTGCTGACCACCTGTCTGCTTGTCGGCGCGGCGACGTCGATTGCCGGCATGTTCTGCCGATGGCTGACCTATGAGATCGAAAAACGCAGGGAAGACAATAAGGGCGCTCGTTGGGATCACCAGGTGACGGGAGAAGAGGATTAACAAATTCCTAACGGATTTCAACGGTTTGGCCGGAGGCCTGCTTAACCCGCCCTTAAATCGCCGCATCTACTCTTCAACCCGAGCGCCATTGGCACCGGGGACATCAAGCGCAGCGCATGGCGAACCGCAGAGACAGTCGCATCGAGCCCAGCTTCGAAGGGCCGCCACGAGCGAGATCCCAGACGGGTCTTTCGGTGAGCGAGGAGGACCGCGTCGTGCCGAGCAATCGCAAAGCCTCCGCCAAACGCAAATCATCGAAGGGGAAATCGTCGCGGGGGAGGCGCGGCGGAAGCGGGCGCGGCCTGTTCGGCGTGCTCGGCCGGCTGGTCTACTGGTGCTTCGTGCTCGCCATATGGGGCGGCATCGCGGTGGCGGGCGTCGTCATCTACTACGGCGCCAAGATGCCCGCGGCCACGACCTGGTCGATCCCCGACCGTGCACCCAACATCAAGATCGTCTCGGCCGACGGGCAGTTGCTGGCCAATCGCGGCATGAGCGGCGGTGAAGCCGTCGGCCTGCACGAAATGTCGCCTTATATTCCCGAGGCGGTGATCGCCATCGAGGACCGCCGTTTCTATTCGCATTTCGGGGTCGATCCGATCGGCCTGTCGCGTGCCATGGTGACCAACCTCATCGGTGGGCACTTCTCGCAAGGTGGTTCGACGTTGACGCAGCAGCTGGCGAAAAACCTGTTCCTGAAGCCTGACCGCACGCTGGAGCGCAAGGTGCAGGAGGTGCTGCTGGCGCTGTGGCTGGAGCACAAGCACACCAAGGACCAGATCCTCGAAATGTACCTCAACCGGGTCTATTTCGGCTCCGGCGCCTATGGTGTCGAGGCGGCCTCGCGGCGATATTTCGGCAAGAGCGCGCGCGACGTCACTCTGTCGGAAGCCGCACTCCTGGCTGGCCTGCTGAAGGCGCCCTCGCGGCTGTCGCCGGCGCGCGATCCCAAGGCCGCCGAAGAGCGCTCGCAACTGGTGCTCGCCGCCATGCGCGAGGAGGGCAAGATCAGCGAGAAGGAACTGAAGACGGCGCTCAGCGCGCCGGCGACACGCTCGCCTTCCTACTGGACCGGCTCGGAAAACTATGTCGCCGACACCATCATGGAAGAACTGCCCGACCTGATCGGCGACGTGCGCGGCGATATCGTCATCGACTCCACCGTCGACCTGAACCTGCAGAAACTCGCCGAACAGTCGATCCGCCGGCTGATCGACGACAGCGGTAAGAAGCTCAACGTCACCCAGGGCGCGCTGGTGTCGATCGACGATTCCGGCGCGGTGCGCGCCATGGTCGGCGGCTACGACTATTCGACCAGTCAGTTCGACCGCGCCTCGGAGGCGCGCCGGCAGCCTGGCTCGGCGTTCAAGCCGTTCGTCTACATGGCGGCGCTCGAGGCCGGCCGTACGCCCGATAGTATCCGCAACGATGCGCCGATCAAGATCGGCAACTGGACGCCGGACAATTACGGCGGCAAGTACTTTGGCAAGGTCACCCTGGCGACGGCGCTGGCCAAATCGCTGAACTCGGTTGCGGCGCAATTGACCATGGAGGTCGGGCCGAACGCGGTGGTCGAAGCCGCGCACCGCATGGGCATCCAGTCCGATTTGCAGGCCAATACCTCGATCGCGCTCGGCACGTCGGAAGTGACGCCGCTGGAACTGACCTCGGCCTATGTGCCTTTCGCCAATGGCGGTTACAAGCCCGATATCCATTTCATCCGCCGCATCACGACCGCCGAGGGTAAGGTGCTTTACGACGCCGCCGGCGGCGCCGCGCCACGTGTCGTAAAACCCGAGATCGTCGGCATGATGAACTCGATGATGACCGGCACGGTCGAGATCGGCACCGCCAAGAAGGCGGCCTTCGCCTGGCCGTCGGCCGGCAAGACCGGCACCAGCCAGAATTCGCGCGACGCCTGGTTCGTCGGCTACACCGCCAATCTCACCACCGGTGTGTGGTTCGGCAATGACGACGGCACGGCGATGAAGAAGGTCACCGGCGGCGCGTTGCCGGCACAGGCCTGGCATGAATTCATGGTCGCCGCGCATGAGGGCGTGCCGGTGCGGCCGCTGCCCGGCACCTGGAAGTCGACGCCGGCGGACACCATCGTGCCCGACGACATTCCCTCGGCAGACAACAACCAACCGGCACCGGTTCCGTCGGCTTCGGTTGGACAGCAAGCACCGGCCGCGCAGGCGGCAGCACCGGCGACGCCAGCGCCGGTCCGTACGGCGCGGCCTGCCCAGACCGTCGATGCCGATGGCTTCAACATGCCGGCGGATGGCGGCACCACGGCTTCGGTCGGACATCCGGTGCCGCCAGGCAGCGTCGGCGGTCCGCTCAAGAAGCGGCAGACCTCGATCCTGGATATTCTTGGCGGCGGCTGAGCAACCGGCTAGCGGCGTCAATCCGCCTCTCGCCACCCCGGCTGCGTTCGGCTACATGTCCAGCCCGGAGACCGCGACATGACCGAAACCGACACCAGAAAGACCATCGTGCTGACGGGCGCCAGCCGCGGTATCGGCCATGCCACGGTCAAGCGCTTTTCGCGCGAGGGCTGGCGCGTCATCACCTGTTCGCGCCAGGCCTTCGCCGAGGATTGCCCGTGGCCTGCCGGTCCGGAGGACCACATCAAGGTCGATCTCGCCGACCAGGAAGATGTCGGTATTGCGGTCTCCGAGATCCGTCATCGGCTCGAAGCGCATGGCGGGCAGTTGCACGCGCTGGTCAACAATGCCGGCATTTCGCCCAAGCTCGGGGATGGCAACAGCCGCATGGACTCGATCGACACGCCGATGCATGTCTGGCGCGACGTGTTCCAGGTCAATTTCTTCGCGCCGATCATGCTGGCGCGCGGCCTGTTCAAGGAATTGGCGGCGGCCAAGGGCTCGATCGTCAACGTGACGTCGATCGCCGGCACCCGCGTGCATCCCTTCGCCGGCACTGCCTATGCGACGTCGAAGGCGGCGCTCGGCTCGCTGACACGCGAGATGGCGCATGACTTCGGCCCGCACGGCATCCGCGTCAACGCCATCGCGCCGGGCGAGATCGACACCGCGATCCTGTCGCCGGGCACGGAAAAGATCGTCGAGACCATCCCACTGCGGCGCCTGGGCACCACGGCGGAGGTCGCCGACATCATCTTTTTCCTCTGCTCAGGTCAGGCGTCCTACGTCACGGGCTCGGAAATCCACATCAATGGTGGCCAGCACGTATGAACTGGTCGACTTCAGGCTAGAGCGGTTCAGCGTTTGATAGAATCGCCGACCCGCTCTAACTCTTTGTTTTCACGCGATTCCCTAGGGAAAGCGCTACGCGCTTTTCCCGGGAAAACCGTTACACACTTTTCCTGAAAATTGCTCTAGGGCCGGCTCAACTGCCGATGGTGAGAACGGCCTTGCCGCTGATGCGGCGCTGGCGCAGCGAGTCCAGGGCTTGGCCGATGTCCGTCCATGGCACGGCCAAGGCAATGCGGCTGTCCAGCCGGCCAGCCGCGACCAGGGCCAGCAGCGCGGCGATATCGGCGCCGATGGCCGAACCGGACGCGTAGTAGGCGAACGTCTGAAGCCTCGCCCCTTCGTGACCCGGAACGAACTGACGGAACCCAACCGGCGTGAGTTCGCCACTGCTCGAACCAAACATGACGATCGTCCCGCCGGGGGCGACGCGTTCGATGGCGTGTGCGAGGCTCTTGCCGCCGACCGACTCGGTGATCAGCGAAAACGGTCCCTCGGCCTGCTCGATCGACTCGACGATCTGCTCGGCTCCGAGTTTACGCAGATCCTCGTGGTGCCGGGCGGCGGCGATGGCCGTCACCGACGCGCCTTGCTCGCGGGCGATCTGGATCTGGAAGCGACCGACGGCACCGCTTGCACCGGTGATCAGGATCTTTAGGCCGGCTAGGTCACCGCCATGGCGCAAAGTCCTGAGCGCCGTCGTGCCCGCCACCGGAAGCGTAGCTGCCGAGACGAAGCTGACCTCATCCGGCAGGATCGCGAGACGGTCTGTTGAAACGGCGACCCGTTCGGCCCAGCCTGCCTGGTCGACCAAAGCCGCAACCCGGGCGCCAGCGGCCGGCCCGGACCCATCGGCGGCCGCGCGTTCGACAATCCCAACGATATCCTGGCCGGGTATCCAGCCGTTCGAGCGGATGGTGAGCAGGCGCAGTTCCCCCCGGTTCAACGAGCTTGCGTGCACCGAGACGAGCGCCTCGTCCTCAAGGGGCCGAGGTTCTTCCACCTCGGCGAGCCTCAATCCCGTGGCGCTGTCGGAAGATATGACTAAGGCGAGCATGGTTACGGACCTTCTTGCTGGAGGCCGGAACTTTATCGGGCTCCCCGCTTGAAGAATTTAGATATCCTGGCATTTAATCGCTAAAAGCAGTCAATCATGAGACAGCCTCTTCGCTACCCATGGCTTAATTTCGATGTCGATGACGTGCTGGCGCCGGCCATCGCCGTGCGTGTCGACGTCACCGAGACCAGAGCGGAGGTACCCGCCCATTGGCACCGCAAGGGCCAGCTCGTCTTTGCGCTCGGAGGCGGCGTCACATGCCGCGTTCCGAGCGGCTTGTGGATGGTGCCGCCGCATTGCGGGGTATGGATCCCCGGCGCCATGGAGCACAGCAACATCGCGACGGCCAATGCCCGGATATTCTTCGTCTACATCGAGCCGGGAGCCGCCGAATTGCCGGACCGGTGCTGCACGCTTTCGATCTCGCCGCTGCTGCGCGAACTGATCGTCGAGCTGTCCGACAGCGTGCAGGACGACCAGGCAAGGGATGATCTCTTGACCAGGACTTTGCTTGCAGAACTGCCGCGCATGCCTGTCCAGCAGCTGCATCTGCCGATTTCATCCGAGCCGCGCTTGAGGCGGATCGCCGAGGCGCTGGCGCAAGACCCTGCCGATCGCAGTTCGTTGGCGCAATGGGCCAACCGCGTCGCGCTCAGCGAAAGCAGTCTGGCGCGTCTCGTCGTCAAGGAGACTGGCTTGAGCTTCGGGCGCTGGCGCCAGCAATTGCACCTGATCGTCGCCATTCGGGAGCTGGCGTCCGGTGCCAGCGTGCAGCAAGTCTCGGGCGATCTCGGCTATGGCTCGGTTACCGCCTTCATCACCATGTTCAAGAAGGCGCTTGGCAAGCCCCCGGCAAAATACCTCGGCGATGTCGCGCAAAATGGCGGTTCGGCATTCGTGGCATGATTGAACGGCCTGTGGGCACGTCGGCTCAGGCAGCGGACGGTTCTGCGACCCGCGGCTTGTGGCCAAGCACCTCTTCGACAATGCCGCGCGCGATCTCGCGTTCGCCCATGATCACGGTATCGGCGCCGAGCCCCTTCAGATGCTCGACCTCGGCGTCGGAATGGGCGCGGGCGATGACACTGATGTTGGGATTGGCAGTGCGTGGCCGCAGCACGATCTGGCCGGCCTCGAAGGCGTTGGGGATGGCAAGGCGATGGCGCGGCGACAAAATGCTGGACCGGCGACCGGGACGCCGCCGATCTGCTTGAGCCGGCTATGATATTCGCCTTGACGACCAATCCGTTGCTGGCGATCAGGCTGCCTGCAACAGCGCCTCGATCTCGGGGATGCCGTGGTTGGTCATGGTCTTCGGGATTTCGGCCGTCACCTTGTCAGCTACCTCCTTATGCAGCTTCTTGCGCATGGCGCCGAGCACCACTGGTGGGGCGACAAGCACAAGGCTGTCGAACTCGCCGTCATGGGCGAGTTTGTAGAGCCGGGCGGCAATCTCCTCGGCGAAGCGTTCCTTGCCTATGCGATGCCAGTCGGTATCCTCGACCGCGCTGCGGTGCATGGATGGGCCATCATTGTATCGGCCGGGGCTGTCGCTTCCCTGTTCGCGTGTGGGCGGGTTTTCCTGTTCAATCACCTGCACGACTTCAAGATTGGGAAACTTGGTGTCGCCGGCGTTCTTGAGCAGGAGCGCCTTTTCACCATCGGCCACCAGAACCCAAATGCCATGCTTCAGTTTGATCGTGTTCATGAGGACGCTCCTTGTTGCGTGGTGGCTATACCGGGAACGCGTTTCCGCCCGTCAACGTTCCAACCCCCGCCACGGACCGAATAGCGGTGCAGACCGGGCGCCGAACATGAAATCGTCATCAGACGACTTTAATCTACTAAATTGGTAGAAATTGGAAAAAACTGTTTTGCGGGACAGGTCGCAGGCAGCTAAAAGCGCCTTCAAGGTCGATTTCGGCGACCCGGCCTGGCCAAAGGCATGGGCGTGGAATATTTTTCTCTTGCCCTTCGCGGTTGCGAAAAAGCGATTGCCTGCCATCACCGGATGCGCGAGTGCTTTGCTTCTGCTTTTTTACGCCTGGGCGTAAAACTGCGAAACTGTTCCCGGATTGCTATTATCATGCCGCAAGCCACCACCAAGCTCAACGCCTTTCCCGTCTTCATGCGGGTCGAGGGCGAAGCCGTGGCCATTGTCGGCGGCGGCGAGGAGGCTCTGGCCAAGGCGCGGCTGATCGCCCAGTCGAGTGCCGTTCTGCACATCATCGCCAGCGATGCCGAGCCGGAGCTGTTGACCTTCATCGCCGAAACCGGCGCGAACCATGTGGCCCGCGCGTATGATGCCTCGCAACTCGAAGGCGCCGTGATGGTGTTCGCCGCCAGCGGCGACGAGGCGCTCGATCGGCGCGTAGCCGCCGACGCGCGCCGGCTGGGCATTCCGGTCAATGCCGTCGACCGGCCGGACCTCTGCGATTTCTTCACCCCGGCGCTGGTCAACCGCGCACCGGTCGCCATTGCCATCGGCACCGAAGGTGCGGGTCCGGTGCTGGCGCAGATGCTGCGCGGCCGCATCGACCGCATGCTGTCGCCGTCGCTTGGGGCGCTGGCCGCGCTTGCCGCGTCGTTCCGCAATGCCGCCGCGAGATTGCCCAGGGGCAATGTGCGCCGCCGTTTCTGGAGTGACTTCTTCGGCGGAGCGCCAGCGCGCGCCATCGAGGCCGGCGATTTTTCGCAGGCGCACGAAGCCGCCGCCGATCTCCTGTTGTCCGACGCGCCGGTTCGCGGCCACATCGCCCTGGTGGGCGCCGGTCCCGGCGCCGAGGACCTTCTCACGCTGCGGGCGCATCGTCTGCTGATGGAGGCCGACGTCATCGTCCATGACGCGCTGGTGCCGGAGGCGGTCGTCGCCATGGGGCGCCGCGATGCCGAGCGCTTGCCGGTGGGAAAGCGCAAGGGCTGCCATACCAAGAGCCAGGCCGAAATCAACGCGCTGCTGGTGGAGCTTGGCCGTGAGGGCAAGCGCGTCGTGCGGCTGAAGTCGGGCGATCCGCTGGTGTTCGGCCGCGCCGGCGAGGAGATGGCGGCGCTTCGCGATGCCGGCATCGCCTATGAGGTGGTTCCGGGCGTCACCGCAGCCTTCGCCGCTGCCGCAGATTTCGAACTGCCGCTGACGCTGCGCGGTGTGTCCTCCTCGATGGTGTTCACCACCGGCCACGATCTCAAGGGCAATTCGTTGCCAGACTGGGCCAAGCTCGCCATTTCCGGCGCTACCGTCGCCGTCTACATGGGCCGCTCGGTCGCGGCCGAAGTCGCCGGCCGGCTGATCGAGGCCGGCCTGTCGCCGGACACGGCGGTCGCCGTGGTCGAGAATGCCAGCCTGACCAATCGCCGACGCTTCCACGGAACGCTTGCCGACCTGCCGTCGCTGGAAGCGCGCGCCGATCTGTCGGGCCCGGTCATGACCATCATCGGCGACGCCGTCGCCGGTGCCAATTTCGAGCGGTCCGAGCCGCTCGCGGCACACAGGCATGAGAGTGCGCCCGTAGCGGCCGCCGAGGGAGTTCACCCATGAAGATACTGACCGCCAATCGCCTCGGCGACGGGATTGCCGTCTGGTACGCCGACGGCGGCTGGGCCGAGACGGTGGACCACGCGGACCTTGCCCACGACAAGGCGGCCGAGGATCGGCTGGAGGCCATCGGCGCCAAGGCCCACGCCGACAATGAAGTGGTCGACGTCAATCTGATCGATGCGGAAGTCGTCGACGGCGTCGTCGAGCCGGTGCGGCTGCGCGAGAAGATCCGCGCCGCCGGTCCCACCATCCGCAACGATCTCGGCAAGCAGGCTGCGCGGGCAGCCTAACCAGACACGGGCGGACGCGCCCTGAAAGACTAAGCATGTACCGTTACGATGAGTTCGACCACGATTTTGTCCAGGCCCGCGTCGCCGAGTTCAGCGACCAGGTCGAGCGCCGGCTGTCCGGCGAGATCACCGAGGACCAGTTCCGGCCGCTCAGGCTGATGAATGGCGTCTATCTGCAGCTGCACGCCTATATGCTGCGCATCGCCGTGCCCTATGGCACGCTGAACGGCAAGCAGCTGCGCATGCTTGGCCACATCGCCCGCAAATACGACAAGGGCTACGGCCATTTCACCACGCGCCAGAACATCCAGTTCAACTGGCCGGCGCTGTCGGATATTCCAGCGATCCTGGCGGACCTGGCCAGCGTGGAGATGCATGCCATCCAGACCAGCGGCAATTGCATCCGCAATGTCACCGCCGACCATTTTGCCGGGGCGGCCGCCGACGAGGTCGCCGATCCGCGTCCCTATGCGGAAATCCTGCGGCAATGGTCCTCGGTGCATCCGGAATTCTCTTTCCTGCCGCGCAAATTCAAGATCGCGGTGACGGGAGCCGAGCGCGACCGCGCCGCCATCCAGACGCATGACATCGGCCTGCACTTGAAGAAGAACGCCGCCGGCGAGCTCGGCTTCGCCGTCTATGTCGGTGGCGGCCAGGGCCGCACGCCGATGGTGGCGCGCAAGATCCGCGACTTCCTGCCGGAGGCCGACCTTCTGTCCTACTGCACGGCGATCCTGCGCGTTTACAATCTCTATGGCCGCCGCGACAACAAGTACAAGGCGCGCATCAAGATCCTGGTCCACGAGACCGGCGCCGAGGAAATCACCCGCCAGGTCGAGGCCGAGTGGCAGGAGTTGAAGGACGCGGAGCTGAAGTTGCCGGAGGCGGACATCCGCGCCATCGAGGCCTATTTCGCCCCGCCGGCGCTGGCCGGGCGGCCGGACGGCGATGCGGCCGTCAAGCTGGCGCGGCTGGATTCCAAGGGCTTCTCGGACTGGCTCGACCAGAACGTGGTGACGCACCGCCACCCCGACTACGCGGCGGTGACGATCTCACTCAAGGGTATCGGCGAGGTGCCGGGCGATGCGACCGACAGCCAGATGGAAGCGGTCGCCGACATTGCCGAGAAGTATGCCTTCGACGAGCTTCGCGTCAGCCACGAGCAGAACCTGATCCTGCCGCATGTGGCGCGCGCCGACCTCAAGGCGGTCTATGACGCGCTGGTCGACATCGGGCTGGCGACGGCCAATTCCAACCTGATCTCGGACATCATCTCGTGCCCGGGCCTCGATTATTGCGCGCTGGCGACCGCGCGCTCGATCCCGATCGCACAGGAAATCTCGCGCCGCTTCGCCTCGCTGGAGCGGCAGCGCGAGATCGGCGAGCTGAAGTTGAAAATCTCGGGCTGCATCAATGCCTGCGGCCACCACCATGTCGGCCATATCGGCATCCTCGGTGTCGAGAAGAAGGGCTCCGAACTCTATCAGGTGACACTGGGCGGTTCGGCCGACGAGAACACTTCGGTCGGCGAGATCATCGGCCGCGGCTTCTCTTCGGAAGAAATCACCGACGCCATCGAGCAGATCGTCGACACCTATCTCGGCCTTCGGCTCAATCCGCAGGAAAAATTCATCGACGCCTACCGCCGTGTCGGTCCCGCGCCGTTCAAGGAGGCGCTCTATGCTGGCGAAGCCAAGGCCGCTTGACCATATCGTCGACGTCGATGACGGCATCGCCGCCAAGGCGGCGGGGTTAGACGCACTCTACGGTCATCTCAGCCCGATCGAGATCATTGAACGATCGGCCAAGGAACTGTTTCACGACGAGATCGCCGCCGTGTCTTCGTTTGGCGCGGATTCGGCGGTGCTGCTGCACATGATCGCCAAGATCGACCGCACGCTGCCGGTCATCTTCCTCGATACCGGCAAGCATTTCGAGGAGACGCTCGGCTATCGCGACGCATTGGTCGCCGATTTCGGGCTGACCAACATCCGGGTGATCAAGCCCGACGAAGCGGCGCTCGAACGGATCGACCCGACCGGCAATCTGCACCAGAACAACACCGACGCCTGCTGCGACGTGCGCAAGGTCGAGCCGCTGGCACGTGGCATCGCACCCTTCCGCGCCTGGTTCACAGGCCGCAAGCGCTTCCAGGCCTCGACACGGGCCGCACTCCCTGTGTTCGAGGCCGTCGGCCCGCGCATCCGCATCAATCCGCTAGCGCACTGGACGACATCGGACCAGGCCGACTACATGCGCGCGCATGCGCTGCGCGAAAATCCACTGGTCGCCTACGGCTATCTGTCGATCGGCTGCTTTCCCTGCACGCAGCCGGTGCAGCCGGGCGAGGACGCGCGCAGCGGCCGCTGGGCCGGGCACGCCAAGACCGAGTGCGGCATTCACCTGTCGGGACTGGAAGTGTCGCTGACCGACGCATCACTATAGGGTATGTTGCAATTCAGGTGAGGCCGGCCTGCAAACGGCAGTTTCCTGCGCTTCCGCTGCTCGCGTACTTCAAGTACGCTCCGCTCCGGTTCTCGGAAGCAGCCGTTTTCGGCGCGGCCTGACCTGAATTTCAACATACCCTCGAGCTCTTCGAATTTTAGGAATTTTGATGACTGAACCGACGACACCGGAGACCCGGCTCTGGACCCCGGAGGGTTTTCGCGAGGACGAGTGGACCCATGCCGAGAGCGCCGATGCGCTTTCCGGCAATGGCCGCTTCATCCTGCCGCTGCAGGCGTTCCTCGATCTCGACCCGGAGGTGCGCCACTCGGCGAAGGAGCGGCTCGGCGTCCTGCTGCAGCCCGGCGATCAGCTGGAGAAGATCGCCGACCTGCTCGACCAGTTGTCGCTAGTGGCGCTGGCCTTTCCGGCCTTCGGCGACGGCCGCTCTTTCTCCAAGGGCGAATTGCTGCGCGGCCGCTATCATTTCACGGGCGCGCTGCGTGCCACCGGGCAGGTTCTGGTCGACCCGTTGCCGCATATGCTGCGGCTTGGCTTCGACGAGTTCGAGATCTCGAATCCAGTGCTCTTGAAGCGCCTGGAAGAGGGCCGTACCGGCGGGTTGGGGCTTTACTACCAGCCGGCCGCCATAGCGGAGCCCAACGGCCCGAAATATTCCTGGCGCCGGGTTCGCGGCAACTGACGCCAGTTCTGCACGCCTATACCGTAAGCGATATGATCAGGGCTGACGCCTGATTGCGCTGCTGGTCGAACCAGTGGGACTATTTTCGTTTTTCGATGAGCGGCCCCAAGGCCCTTTCAATCGGGGACGGCGTAAACTGGTCGTACCAATTGTGCGTTTTGCGCTTTTCCCCACGTGATCCCGCCCTTAGGATAACGCTGTTATTTCGCGGCCGGAAATAAATTGCCAAAAGGGAGGAACCGGAAATGGCTGGCAAGAAGATACTGATGCTCGTTGGCGAGTTCAGCGAGGAATATGAGATTTTCGTCTTCGAACAGGCCATGCATGCCGTCGGCCACACCGTGCATGTCGTCTGCCCCGACAAGAAGGCTGGCGATGTGCTGAAGACATCGCCGCACGATTTCGAAGGCCACCAGACCTACACCGAAAAGCCCGGCCACGATTACATCCTCAACAAGACGTTTTCCGAGGTGGATCCGGCCCAGTACGATGCCGTCTACGCGGCGGGCGGGCGCGGCCCCGAATACATCCGCATCGACAAGCGCGTGCAGGCGCTCGTGCGGCACTTCCATGAAGCAGGCAAGCCGATCTTCACCATCTGCCATGGCGTGCAGATCCTGATCGCGGTCGACGGCGTGGTGCGGGGCAGGGAGGTGGCGGCGCTTCACTATTGCGAGCCGGAAGTCACGCTGGCCGGCGGCATCTATATCGACGTCGCGCCGAACGGAGCCCATGTCGACGGCAATCTCGTTTCGGCCAAGGGCTGGCCGGGCCTGTCCATTTTCATCCGCGAATGCCTGAAGGTGCTGGGCACCGAGATCCGCCATGGCGAGATCCTGATGCGTGACGAGCGGCAAGCGGCCTGAGGCTCTGAGAACCGGCTGCTCGTCCACGCTTCTCAAATCAGGTTGGAAAGCTTGGTGCTGCTTCCACGCCGGCCCTTCGGGCGTTGTTCGAAAAGCCAAGCAATTGGCTTTTCGTCCGCTGTGCGGACCACGCCTCACCTCGTCCCCGCGAACCGGGAAAAGGCAGGCGCTACAGCGCCGCGTGCGCCTCGCGGAACGATATCAGCTTGCTGCGGCTTTCGTCCCACAAGGCCAGTTTGACGCAGCGCAGGCTCTCAAGCAGCGTGATGCGGCCGATGCCGCGCAGCTCGGGATAGTCCCGCAGCACTTCCTGCAGCCGGTAGCCGGGCACCCTGGCGGAGAGGTGGTGGACGTGGTGAACGCCGATATTGCCGGTGAGCCAGTTCAGCACCGGCGGCAGGTCGTAGTAGGAAGAGCCGTGCAGAGCGGCGTGCTGGAACTCCCATTCCTCATCCTTCGCCCACTCGGTCTCCTCGAACTGGTGCTGGACATAGAACAGCCAGATGCCGGCCGAGCCGGCGAGAATGACGATCGGCAGATGGACGATCAGGAACGCGCCGGGACCGATGACCCAGATGAGGATGGCGGCGGCAAGCGCGATGCCTAGATTGGTGGTCATCGACGACACCCAGGGCGTCAAGCCGCCGCGCATCATGCCGATGGGCAGCCTTTGCGAAAAGATGAACAGCCAGATCGGCCCCAGGCCGAACATCACCAGCGGATGGCGGTAGAGACGATAGGCCAGGCGACCCCGCCAGGACATCTGCCGGTACTCGGCGACGGTCAGCGTCCTGATGTCGCCCATGCCGCGCTCGTCGAGATTGCCGGCGCTGGCATGATGCGTGGCGTGGGCACGCCGCCAGCAGTCGTAGGGCGTCAGCGTCAGGATGCCCAGCGCGCGGCCGATCCAGTCGTCGGCATGGCGATTGGCAAAGAAGGAGCCATGGCCGCAATCGTGCTGGATCATGAAAATCCGCACCAGGAATCCGGCCGCGGGCAGGATGAGGATCAGTCCCCACCAATGACCATAGGCATAGGCCGCGGAAGACAGAGCCCACAGCGTGGCGAAAGGAATGAGGGTGATGGCGAGTTCGAGTGCGCTGCGCCGCCTGTCAGGCTTCTTGTAGCGCGCCAGGACCTTGAGCCAGGCGCGCTTGCTATTGGCCGCCGCTTCGGGGGAAATCATGTTCATCAGAAAGCATAGGCAGGGTGTGCCGCCACCGCAAGACGATGATCACGTAAAGTTACTGTGCGTAATTGTCGCGTAAGGCTAGTCGACCCTCACTGCCCGTCGCCAGCCGACGTCGCCATCCTCGACCCGGTCGAGGTGATCGAGCAATTGCCCGAAGCGGTCCGGGATGTCGGCTTCGGTGCGGAAGGCTGGCAAGGTGCGCAGAAAGCGCTTCATCGCCTCGGCGCCGATCTGGCGCCGAACCTCCGCAGCGAGCCTTTCGGTTTTTTCGAGCTTGTTGCGGGTCATGGGTTCAAATCCTGCGTCGGTTCCGAAACTCCTCCAGCGACGGAATGGTTCCCGCATCACGGCGTTGTGGCAAGCAAAGCCGGCAAGCACGGTAAAATTTGAATTAAAATCGAACTGCGGCGTTGGTGCCTTCCAGGTCCTGTCAAAAGGTCCTTGCGGTCGCTTTCCCCTTGATTTTTGGCCTGCGAACCTCGATATCGGGCACAAATCCACACCATTCGAGATGACGGGAAACGGCGATGAGCGACCAGGCAAAAGACGAACGCGCGCCCAGTGAAGCCGAGGCGGCCGAGGCCAATACCGAGCGTACGGAAGGCGGCATCGACGGCGACTATGAAGCGCTTGTGCGGCTGCTGAAGGAAAATGAAGAGCTGAAGGACCGCGCGCTGCGCGTCGCGGCCGAGATGGAAAACCTGCGCCGCCGCACCGCGCGCGACGTGCATGACGCGCGCACTTATGCGGTGGCGAATTTCGCCCGCGACATGCTGTCGGTGTCGGACAATCTGCGCCGCGCGCTGGATGCCATTCCCGCCGAGGCCAAGGCGTCGGGGGATGCTGGCTTCAAGGCTCTGATCGAAGGCGTCGATCTGACCGAGCGTGCCATGCTGTCGGCGCTGGAACGGCATGGGGTCAAGAAACTCGCTCCGGAAGGCGAGAAGTTCGATCCCAATTTCCACCAGGCGATGTTCGAAGTGCCCAATCCCGACGTCCCGGCCAACACTGTGGTCCAGGTCGTGCAGCCGGGCTATTCGATCGGCGAGCGGGTGCTGCGCCCGGCCATGGTCGGCGTCGCCAAGGGCGGCCCGAAAATTGCCGCCGACGCGCCGGTCGAGCCAGGGCCGGTCAATGAGCAGGCCGAGAAGGATGCGTGAGGATAGTGAGTAGTGAATAGGGAGTAGGGGCCTGACACTAAGCTGCGGCTTCGTGCTATTCCGCTACTCACTACTCACTACTCACTACTCACTACTCACTACTCACTCAGCCCATGAACCCCATCGCCCTTCTCGATTATGCCGGAGTTGCCGTCTTCGCGGCGACGGGGGCGTTGGCGGCTTCGCGCAAACAGCTCGACATTATCGGCTTCCTGTTCCTGGCCAGTGTCACCGGCATCGGCGGCGGCACGCTTCGCGACGTCATCCTCAATCTACCGGTTTTCTGGGTCGCCAACTCCAGCTACGTGCTGATCTGCGCGGCGGTCGCGGTGCTGGTGTTCTTTGCTGCGCACCGTGTCGAGTCCCGCTGGAAATGGCTGCTCTGGCTCGACGCCATCGGACTGGCCGCTTTTTCGGTGATGGGTGCTGCCAAGGGGCTGGCCATTACCGGTTCGCCGGTCGTGTCCGTCATTACCGGCGTGCTCACCGCCACGTCAGGCGGCATCCTGCGCGATCTGCTGGCCGGCGAACCCTCGGTGCTGCTGAGACCGGAAATCTATGTTACGGCCGCTCTCGCGGGCGCTGCAATCTTCACGGCTGGCGACGTCACAGGATTGCCGCCGATCGTTTCAGAGCTGGCCGGCTTCGCCGCGGCGTTCGCGGTGCGCGGCGGTGCGCTCCGTTTCGGCTGGACGTTTCCATCCTACAAGAGCCGGCCCGGCCGGCGGCCGGAAGACATTCCTTGAAGAGAGGGAATAGGGAGTAGGGAAATAGTCAGTAGTCGTCGATGCGTGAATCGTGGCGTCTTCACTACTGCCTACTGCCTACTGCCTACTGCCTACTGCCTACTGCCTACTCGCTCACGCGGCGAAGCGCTGCGCTTCCCCGCCATAATAGTTGACGTAACGGGCGCCGATCTCCTTGACCGGCATCACGACGAAAATGTCGACCGTGGAGAATTCGCGGTCGATGACGCAACCATCGCCGATGCGAGCGCCTACCCGCAGATATCCCTTGACCAGAGGCGGCATCGCCGCGATCGCCGCCTTGGTGTTGACCGCCTCGATCGGCATCAGGTCCATGGAGCAATAGCGCCCGGACACCGCGCGCACGTCCCAGGCCGAGTTGGTGCGGCAATGATGGGCGAGATAGGTGAGCGCCTCGGCATGCGCGGCCGGCACGGTGCCGTGGAATGAGGCACAGCCGGTCATCACGCCGATTTCGTAGTGATTGATATAGGCCCAGATGCCTTGCCATAGCGCCTCGATGGTGCGCTTCGAACGGTATTCGGGCAAAACACATGAACGGCCGAGTTCGAGGAAACGCTGTCCGGGATGGCGGGCGATGAGCTTGGTCAGCTCGAATTCGCCTTCGGAATAGAAGCCGCCGGCGGTTGCCGCGATTTCTTGCCGCAGCAAGCGATAGGTGCCGACGATGCGGCGGTGCTCAGGGCCGGAAAGCGTGGTATCGAGGACGAGCAGATGGTCGCAGAGCGGGTCGAAGCGGTCGGCGTCGCGACGGTCATGCGCCTGGAACAGATCCTTCCTGGCGCCAAGCTCGTCATAGAATACACGGTAACGCACTTCCTGCGCAGCCGCGATCTCGGCCTCGTTGCGGGCGAGCCGCACTTCGAGGTTGCCGATACGGCCGAGCGCTGCGCCTTTTATGACGGAATCGACATCACGTCCTGCGAGCAAGGCGCTGCTGGCGTTCGGCCGAGTGTCACATTCCGGCATAACTGTATGCACGAGTGATTCTCCTTCGAGCCATCCCTCTTGGCACGGGGATACGGTGTAGGTGCAACAGGATTGTGACAGTACCGTGATACGGCGTCGCGGGCAATACTTCGTCGGCTGGCGAAAACGGTCAACCGGCTACGTTGCGTCACAAGTCCCTGGGCGCGTCGCCTTCGCGGGCGCCGAAACCGGGCTGCTTTTTTGGTGGTCTTCGTCAGCCACGCACCGGGAAAAGGCGGCTCAGGCGGCGACCTGGCCTTCGACGGCGCTGACCAGCGCATCGGGGTCGAGCGGCTTGGTGACGAAGCCGCTGGCGCCGTGGGCAAGCACCGCATGGCGGGTCTTTTCCTGGCTGTCGGCCGACAGCACCATGATCGGCACGGGCGGGACGGATGTCTCCTCTTCATGGCGGCGGATCGCGGCAATGGCGTCCAGCCCGTCCATGACCGGCATATGCAGATCCATCAGCACCACGTCGAAGCGGCGGTTGTGGCCGGCGCCGGTGACCGCCTCGACGGCGGCCTTGCCGTTGCCCACCACCTTGACGCGATGTCCGGCCTTCAACAGCGTTGCGCGGGCCAGCATGGCATTGATGTCGTTGTCCTCGGCGATCAGCACGGACAGGCCCTGCTGGCGTTCGCCTGACGTACGAAGCGTCGGTGCGCGGCGTTTTTCCGGCTGTGGCGCGGCAAGGACCGGTGCGTGGCTGCTCAAAAGGACACGCAAAAGTGTTCCTCCGCGCACTGGCCGGGCAAGGAATGTCGCGTAGCCGCTGGCGCGAAACTCGCCAAGCATGCCGCGTTCGGTGGGGGCAATCAGCGTGACGGCTTCGCAATTGGAGAATCCATGCTGGCGAAGCCGCTTGAGCAGCCTTCCGTCACTCTCTTCCATGGCCGCGTCGACCAGAAGCACGTCGCAGCCGTCGGCAAAGGAAGCGGCCTGAGCCACGGTGGTGGCGATGCCGGCCGCGCCGCCATTGGCGCGGATGGTGCGGGCGATGGCGTCGGCCTCGACAGTGTTCTTGGACAGGATCACCGCTCGCCGGCCGGCAAGCGCGTTCTGCCGGCCCTGCGGCGGCTCGGTGGCCGACATGGCCGGGATTTCGAAGACGAATTCCGATCCCTGGCCAAGCCGGCTGGAAACCGAAATCGTGCCGCCCATGGCGGTCACCAGGCGCTTGGAGATGGCAAGTCCCAATCCGGCCCCGCCATGCGTGCGCGTCGAGGTGCCGTCGGCCTGCTCGAACTCCTCGAAGATGCGCTCCATGTCCTCGTCGCGCAGGCCAGGACCGGTATCGGCGATGGTGAAGCAGATGCGGTCGCTGATCTCGGTGCGGGCGCGCGCGACGCTGACCAGCACGCCGCCGCCGTCGGTGAACTTGATGGCGTTGCCGATGAGGTTGAGCAGCACCTGCCTGACCCGGCCCGGATCGGCGGTGATCAATTGCGGCACGTCCGGTTCGACATGGCAGCCGAGGCCAATATTCTTGGCGAAGGCGCGCGCGGCCATCAGTTCGATGATGTTGTCGGCGATCTCGCGCACGGACATGGGCTGCGGTTCGGGATCGAAGCGTCCGGCCTCGATCTTGGAATAGTCGAGCAGGTCCTCGATCAGGGCAAGCAAGGCGCTGGCCGAGGTCGAGATGGCGCCGACATAGGTCTGCTGCTCTGGCGACAGGCTGGTGTCGGCGAGCAGCCTGGCCATGCCCATGATGCCGTTCATCGGCGTGCGGATCTCATGGCTGACGGTGGCGAGGAAGCGCGACTTTGCCTGGCTTGCGAACTCTGCCCGCTCGCGCGCGGTGATCATGGACGATTCGGCGCGCTTGCGTGCGGTGATGTCGCGGGCGATGGCGCGATGCGAGACGGCATTGCTGTCCTTGTCGCGCACCGATAGCTCGATCCACGAGAACCAGCGCGGGCCGGTCGGCGTGCGGATGGCAACGTCGGTGGAACTCAGGCATTCATGGTCGGAGAAAGCAGCATCGGGAACGAGGCCGACCTCGATGCCGAGCTCGGCAAGCGTCTTGCCGGCAAGGTCGCGTTGGTCGGTTTCGACGAGGTCGGCGAACACCTTGTTGGCATAGACGATGTAACCGTCGCGGTCGCGATGGATGACGAGATCGCCGAGCGCGTCGATGAGACCGCGAAAGCGCTCCTCGCTTTCCTGCATCTCCCACATGCGGTCGGCCAGCGTCTCGATCTCGGCGCGGTTGCGGGCGGTGGTTTCGTCGAGCAGCACCGTACTGCGGCGTACGCTGCGTCTGGCGTGCAGGTGCATGGCCAGGCCGGCAAGGCCGGTTACCAGCAACGCCAGGCTGATGAAGGCCGGCGCCCCGGTCAGGTAGGAGAGGCCGGCCAGCACCAGAACGGCAACGAAGGTCAGTATCGGCAGGCCTTCGCGCTTGGCCGGTTGCTGATCGGGCACCAGCGGCGGCGCGGCGATAAACCGCCGCGCGGATGCCGGCGCTTGCGCCGGTGCCGCATCGGTGTCGTCGCCAGCGTCGGCCCGTTGGCTGTCGGATTCCGCGATCATGCGAAATCCTTTGCCAGACAGAGATTATGGAAAATTGCGGGGGATCGTTCGAATTTTAGCGGATCGGGCATTTTTGACCCGGCTGCGACGGATTTGCCAGCCGATGTGGCAATTCCGTCCGGCGCCTGCGATCCCTGTGTCGATCACATGTCGACGACGACGCGACCGCGGATCTTGCCATCGACGATGTCGTGTGCCGCACCGATGATGCCGTCGAAGCCGATGGTCGTGGACAGGCTGGCAAGCTTGTCGACATCGAGATCGGCGCCGATGCGCTGCCAGGCCTCGAGGCGTACGGCTTTCGGCGCCATCACCGAATCGATGCCGAGCAGCGAGACACCGCGCAGGATGAAGGGAGCGACGCTCGACGGCAGATCCATGCCGCCGGCCAGGCCGCAGGCGGCGACCGCCCCGCCATAGGAGGTCATCGACAGAACGTTGGCCAGCGTGTGACTGCCGACCGAATCGATGCCGCCGGCCCAGCGCTCCTTGGAGAGCGGCTTGGCAGGCTGGTTGAGCTCGTCGCGCGATATCACCTCGGCGGCGCCAAGGTTGATCAGATAAGGGCTTTCGGCATTGCGGCCGGTCGAGGCGATGACATGGTAGCCGAGGCTGGACAGGATCGAGACCGCGACCGAACCGACGCCGCCGGCGGCGCCCGTCACCACGACAGGGCCGCGATCGGGCAGGATGCCGTGCCGCTCCAGCGCCATGACACAGAGCATGGCCGTGTAGCCGGCGGTGCCGACCGCCATGGCATCATGCGCGCTCATGCCTTCCGGCAGAGGCACCAGCCAGTCGCCTTTGACGCGGGCGCGCCCGGCATAGGCGCCGAAATGGGTTTCGCCAACGCCCCAGCCGTTCAGGATGACCTTGTCGCCCTTGCGCCACTCGGGATTGGAAGAGGAGATGACGGTGCCGGCAAGGTCGATGCCCGGCACCAGCGGCCATCGGCGGATCACCGGCGCCTTGCCCGATATGGCCAGTCCATCCTTGTAGTTCACCGTCGTCGCCTCGACCGCGACGGTGACGTCGCCCTCCATCAGATCGGCGTCGGTGAGATCGGTCACGGCGACCGACTGTTTTTTTTCGGCATCGCGCGAAACGAGGATGGCTTTGAAGGTTTCGGTCATCTTTCTCTCCGCGAACTTGCTTGGCGTCTGACTGTGCGGCGATGGCCGCTTGGGGTCAATCTTTGGAAGGCTTGGCGTTCGAAGGTTTCGGTTCACGCCGCCAGCCGATGAGTTCGTCGAAGACGACCAGTGCCGCGCCCACGGAAATGAAGGCATCCGCAAGGTTGAAGACGGCGAAGGACCAGACCGGCGTGTGGAACAGCATGTAATCGATGACATGGCCGTAGACGGCACGGTCGATCAGATTGCCCACCGCGCCGCCGATGATCAGCGCAAAGCCGATGCGGGTGATGACGTGGCCCGATGGCGTCCGCGTGGCGAGGTAAAGCACGAAAGCCACGACCAGCACGGCGATGACCACGAGGCCGGTGTCGCCGAAGGAGGAGAACATCGAGAAGGCGATGCCCGTATTATAGGTGCGAAACAGTGCCAGGAAGGGCAGGAGGTCGAGCTTTTCCTGGAAGGGCAGGCCGGCCTCGACCAGTGCCTTTATCCATTGGTCGAGCGCGATGGCGACGATGACGAGCAGTGCGTAGGGAGACCATGATTTCACGATTGGGCAGCCCTCATTGCTGGTCCGGGATTGGTTCGAGCTTCAGCGCGCCGCGCCGGATCTCGAACAGCATGATGCCGGTGGCGACCGCGAGATTGAGCGAATCGGCACGGCCCGCCTGCGGAATCCTGAGCAGCCTGTCGCAGCTTGCCGTCAGGCTTTCGGGCAGGCCCTGTTGCTCATTGCCCATCATCAAAAGTACTGGCCCGCGGGAAAAATCGACCGAGCGGTAATCGACCGCGCCCTTCAGATGCGTGCCGGCGACGAGACCTGAAAAGCCGCCGCGCCAGGCAAGGAATGCTTCGGTCGTTGCCTTCGCCACTGGCACGGCGAAGATCGATCCCATGGTGGCGCGTACCGTCTCGACGGAAAACGGATCGGTGGTGTCGCCGACCAGAATGACGCCCTTGGCGCCGACGGCATCGACCGTGCGAATGACGGTGCCGAGATTGCCGGGATCGCGCACCCGGTCGAGCGCCACCCAGACGTCGCCATTGTCGGCACGGATGTCCTTCAGGGCCAGGAATTTTTGCGAGAAGACGCCGACCACCATTTGCGGATTGTCACGGCGGGTGATGGCGACAAGCACCTTTTCCGACACTTCGAGCACGGTACCCCCGGCTGCAACCGTGCGCGCCGCGACTTTTTCCACGGCCGCGTTGCCACGTCCGGCCTTGGCGAAAACAAGTGTCCTGATCTGCCAGCCCAAGTCGAGCGCGTCGATGACCAGCTTCAGCCCCTCGGCCATGAAGGCGTTCTGCTGGTCGCGGAATTTCTTCAAGGCGAGCGCCTTGATGTCCTTGACCAGCGGGTTGGCGAGGCTGGTGATTTCCTTCACCTGGCCAGGCGCGCCGGCGTGCCGTTCGTTCATGTCAAGCCACCCAGCGCGAAAACAGTGAAGTCGAAAGCGCCCGGCCGGCGGACTTTTCACGGATGATCAACTCACCCGATTCGACCTTGCCGCCGATACCGGCGAAGGTGTCGCGCATCAGAGCGTGGATGGCGAAGAAGGAAGCACGGATCGAATAGGCGGTCAGCACCACGGCAAGCGGCTTTGGGGTCAGGATCGAGCGACAGAGGTCCGTCAGATCAGGCAGGTCCTCGAACAACTGCCAGACCTCGCCCTTGGGGCCGCGGCCATAGGCCGGCGGATCGAACAGGATGATGTCGTAGCGGCTGCCGCGACGCTCCTCGCGCTCGGCGAACTTCACCGCGTCGTCGACGATCCAGCGGATCGGCTTGGCGCCAAGGCCGGCCATCTCCTGGTTCTCGCGCGCCCAGCCGATCGCCTTCTTCGAGGCGTCGACATGGGTGACCTCCGCGCCCGCGCGCGCGGCCACCAGAGAGGCAAGGCCGGTATAGCCGAACAGGTTGAGCACCTTGACCGGCCGCCCGGCCGCCACGATCAAGCCCGCCATATGGTCCCAGTGCGAAGCCTGCTCGGGAAAGACGCCGACATGGCGAAACGAGGTGAAACGGCCGAGATAGTCGATACCGTCATGCTTCATCGGCCAGGTTTCGCCGAGCGGTGTCTTGGGAAAACGCCAGCGGCCGATGCCTTCCTCGTCGGTGTCGCCGGTGAAGATCGCGTCGGCGCGCTCCCAGTCCCTTGCCGGCAGGGCCTTCTGCCAGATCGCCTGGCCCTCCGGGCGCACGATGCGGTAGGGGCCGTATTGTTCGAGCTTTTGGCCGGCGCCGCTGTCGAGCAGCGCGTAATCCGCGTTGGGAGCTACTTCGAGAATTACCGGAAGTTGCTCAGCGGGCAGCGCGCCTTCGCGGCGGGCGAGGATGCGCGGCGCGGATTTCGGCTGGTTTTCCGGTTTCACATTGTGCTGTTCGCGCGGCCTGGGATCTGGCTTGACCGCGGAACGATTCTCGGTGGGGCGCGGCTCTACGGTCCCGCTCTTCGCTGGGTGCGGTCGGCCGTCGCGGCGTTTGTCGCGAAAAGACTTCAAGAGGCAGCTTCTCCGGCGGTTCGGCCCGCTTCTGCCACAGCTATGCCCATCGGCGCAACAAACCCGCGCGACATTGCGATTGCGAACGGCTCAGCCACGCCCGATCGAAAGCAGGGCGACAAGCAGCGAAACGAAACCGGCAGCCTTGGCTGCCGTGACCGCCATGTGGCCGGTCTCCCAGCGCAGCCGTATGGCTTCGAAATTGTCGGGAATCGGGCCTGGCACCCAGGTGGCGAGAACGTTGTTGGCCGGTTTGACGAGAACGAACCAAAGCACGAGGGACAGCGCATAGAGCAAGGTGGCGGCGAGTGCGAACGAGAACGCCGGCCGATCCTCGCGCAGCAGCCATGCCAGCAGTCCCGGGCAGGCGACCGCCGCGACATCCAGCGGCGCGCCAACGATTGCGAAGAGCAGGAACTGGCCATTGAAAACGGTCGCCTCGCGCCAAAGCGCCGGGGACCACCGGGTGAGCCGGGGCGCCGATTCCAGGACATGGGCGAAGGACGGTCCGAGGCTGAGCGCAGCGATGGTGGCGGTCAAGACAGACCAGAACAGCAGGAAGCCATGTATTCGCATGACGCAACAACGGTTCCGGGCCGAAGCCGTTCCTAGCCGTCGCCACTTGCCGTTGCCTCAGCCCTGGCCCTTATCGTCGTCCATGTCCCGTTCCGAACGCCTGCTCGATCTGATCAAGTCGCTGCGCCGGCACCGCTGGCCGGTGAGCGGGCGGGTGCTGGCCGATGATCTCGGGATTTCGGTCCGCACCTTTGTGGCGCGGCCGATTTCGCACTGATCGCAGGGGCGATGGGCGCCAAACTCGCTTGAGCTAGCCTCTGAGCGCCTTGTAGACGGCAATGCCGGCGGCCAAGTCCTCGAGTGCTGCGCCAACCGACTTGAACAGCGTAATCTCGTCAGGGCTACCGCGGCCTTGCTTCTGGCCGCGCGTCAGTTCGTGCAGGTCGGCGACGATGGCTTCCGGTTTCAGCACGCCGGAGGCCAGTGGCTGGACGATGTCGCCGGCCTCCTTGGTGGCGCCGGCGCGGGTGTCGACATAGACGCGGGCACGCAAGATCGCCTCGTCATCGCTTTCGCGCATCGTCGGGGTAAAGCCGCCAACCAGATCGACATGGGTCCCTGGCCGCAGCAGTGCGCCCTTGATCAGCGGCGTGGTGGTGATTGTCGCCGAGGAGACGATGTCGGCCTGGCCAAGCTCGGCATCGAGATCGGTCGCGGCGCTGGCCGCGAAGCCCTCGGCGCACAGATAGGCCGCGACTTTCTCGGCGTTGGCCGGGGTACGGTTCCAGATGCGGATGGTCTTGATTGGCCGCACGGCGCTGTGCGCCTTGGCCAGGAAGGGTGACAGCGCGCCGGCGCCGACCACTAGCAGCCGCGAGGCATCGTCGCGGGCGAGATAGGATGCCGCGAGCGCCGAGGCGCAGGCCGTGCGCCACTGCGTCAGCCGCTGGCCGTCGATCAGCGCTTCCGGTTCGCCGGTGCCGCCATCGAGCAGGAGGTAGAGCCCCATCACCGCGGGCTTGCCGATCGCGTTGTTGTCGGGCGAGACGGTGACGATCTTGACGCCGATATGGCCGCCGGCGGAACCGCCCGCGGCGTGAAAATCGGTCCAGGCCGGCATCAGCAGCAGGGTCGACGCCGCACCGTCGGGCCTTTCGACCGCATGATGATGCCTGACTGGCTGCACCGCGCCCTCGCGAAAAGCCGCGCGCAGCGTCTCGACCAGTCCAGGAAAGGTCAGTGCACGATCGACCTCCGCCGCCGAAATGGTCAGCATGAAAAGCTCCGTGAAAAGAAATGGGCCGGCCGGCGCTTCAATTGGTGGGCTTCGGCAATGCTGACCCCTGGGCCGACCCCTGGGCTGATCCTTGGACCGGGGCTTGCGGCACTGAAGGCGCGCGGACCGCCTGGCGCAGGTTTTCGGCCTCGACGCCGCGCTGGCGCGCCAGCTTGCGGTAGCGGCCCTGCTTGACCCAGGTCGCCAGGCTGCCGACGATCATGCCGATGGCGAGCGCCAGGAACAGGAAGATGAACAGCGGCAAGGTCAGCGTCAGCTTGGGATTGCCGGGGTTGAACGGGTCCAGCGTGAAGGCGACGAGTTCGCGGTTGGCGACGGCCAAGGCGATCAGGATGATCGCCAGGGGCACGAAGACCACGATGAGCATGAAACGATTGAGCATGATAATTTCCGTCGCAAGCGGGCCAGGACAAGGTCGTCCGGCTACTTGCCGCCGTTCAGCCTTTCACGCAGTTCCTTGCCGGTCTTGAAGAACGGCACCCATTTCTCCTCGACCTCGACGGATTCGCCGGTGCGCGGGTTGCGGCCGGTGCGGGCGGGTCGGTTCTTCACCGAAAAAGCGCCGAAGCCGCGCAATTCGACCCGGTTGCCCTCGGCAAGCGCGTCGGTGATTTCATCGAAGATCGCGCCGACGATGTTTTCGACGTCGCGCAGGAAAAGATGCGGATTGCGCGTGGCAATAATCTGCACAAGCTCGGACTTGATCATCAGACGGGTCCCCGTGAAAGCAGTTCGGCCAAAATTATCAGGATGATTTTATTTGCTTTTTTAGCTGTCCCAACGCGTCTCAAGGGTGCCAGACGGAAACGAGACCGTCAAGAAACAAGCGGTCGGCGCCAAGTTCATGGATGACGTCGCCGCCGGAGTCCGGCAGGCCGAGCGCGCCGGCGATGGTGTGTACCATCGCCTTCGAGAACAGGAAACCGCCGCGCCGTTCCGTATCCTTCCACTCGACCACCTTGAGCTTGGCATCGACACCCTTGGTCGCCAGCCAGTCGATCGCCACGGATTCGCCGCCGACGGCGTCGATCAGCCCGTTGGCAACACCCTGGCGGCCGGTGAAGATCGAACCGTCGGCGAGCGCCAGCGCCTGTTCGTGGGTCATCTTGCGGCGTTCAGCCACGATGCCGACGAACCAGTCGTAGCTGTCGAGGATGAGCTTGCGGACCATGGCGCGCTCGTCGTCATTGGTCGGCTTGAAGGGCGAGGGTGAGGCTTTGAGCGGCGAGGATTTAACCTCCTCCAGCTTGACGCCGAGCTTGTCCATCAGGCCGCTGACGTCAGGATACTGGATCAGCACGCCGATCGAGCCGACGATCGAGGTCTTGCGGGCGACAATATGGTCGGCGGCGCTGGCGATCATGTAGCCCGCCGACGCGGCGAGCGTGCCGACCTCGGCCACGACAGGCTTGTCGGCGGCGAGCTTGCGCACCTCCTCGTAGATCGATTCCCCGCCGACGGTCGTGCCGCCAGGAGAATCGACCACCAGGATCACGCCCTTTACTTTCGGCGACTGGCGGATGGTCTCCAGCCGCTTGATCAGTTCGTCGTCCTCGGTGATGGTGCCTTCGATCCTGACCTTGGCGATGTGGTCGACGGCGGAGCCGCCGAAATCGTCGCCATAGAACCAGGCCGACAGCATAATCACCCCGAGCGCCACGATGCCAAAGGCCGCAACGCGCCAGAAAGTCAGCTTGCGCCGCAAGCGGCGGCGGTCGATCAGGTCGTCGGCTCTCAATGCCATCGTCAGCCTCACAGTCAGCGGGAAGAGACGCTTTTAGACCATGATGTCTTCATCGGGAAGCAGTTCCGTCCGCACATGGCGCGGCAATCCGCGCACGACGGTCCACATGTTGTCTGTTTTGTGACTGGCCTGTACGAGCGACGCAAGGTAAGTGGGAAGAACTTCGGTGATGAAAAAAGACGCAAGCACGTCTATTTCTGCTATGAAGCACTGGCTGTTGCGCCGACCCGGGTTTCGTTTGTGCAATGGCAGCTGTCACATTTTTGCGGTTTTCGTCGGCTTGTGCTTGCGTGAGGGCGCTGGCGTCCCACCTATAGGCGGTGCTCCCGGGGCAGGGTTTTAGAAGAAAGCAGTCATGTTAGCGCGACCGAATGAACCGACCAGCCCGGAGACGGAGTTGGCTCTCCCGGCGGATGGCTGGACGCGGGGCGAGGCTTTCAATCGCGCCCAGCGCCATTCGCGCCGCGTGCGCGTGCTCAAATTCGCCGTGCCCTTGGCCGCGGCGTTGATCGCCGTCGCCTTCCCGGTCTATTCCTATTTCGCCGCCCCTGTTTCCGTCGCGGTACAGGCCGAAGGTACCGCCTTCTCCAACGGCAAGCTGGTGATGGCCAATCCCAAACTCAATGGTTTCACCAAGCTGAAGCAGCCCTATTCGATGACGGCGTTGCGGGCGATACAGGATGTGAGCACGCAAGGCATCATCGAACTCGAAGGCATCGATGCCAAGGTGCCGATCGCTCCCGACAATGTCGCGGCGGTAAAAGCTTCGCGCGGTACCTACGATCGCGACGGCAATACGATGAAACTGAACAGCGACGTCACCATCACCACGACCGACGGCATGCAGGCCAAGTTCAAATCGGTCTTCCTCGACATGGGCAAAGGCACTATGAAGACGGATGATCCCGTCGATGTCAGCCGTGGCGGGTCGCAGATCACGGCGGATTCGATGTCGGTCCAGGACAATGGCAAGATCCTGGTGTTCGAGAACAAAGTTCGTGTCAATATCGATCCCGCCGTTCTGAAGGCGGCTGAGGCAAAGGGCGAAGAAGCGAATGTGGCTCACTAGTTCGACACGGCTTGCGGCCGCGACTTCGGCGCTGTTCCTGCTCAGCCTGGCGCCGTCGCTGGCGCAGTCGGGGGCGGCCAGCCAGGTGTCGGGTCTCAAACTGGCCGGCGACAAGCCGATCCAGATCGAAAGCGACAAGCTGGAAGTCCACCAGGCCGACAGTGTCGCCATCTTCACGGGCAATGTCACCGTCGTTCAGGGGCCGACGCTGATGAAGGCCGGCAAGATGATGGTCTACTACGTCAAGGATCCCAACGCGGGTACGAAGGGTACCGAAGCCGCCGGGGCGGCAGCCATGACCGGTTCGGCCAACATCGATCACCTGGAGATTTCCGACAAGGTCTACATCAAATCGGATCAGCAGGTTGCGACCGGCGATCAGGGCAGCTTCGACATGAAGAGCCAGGTGCTGGTGCTTTCGGGCAAAAAGGTCGTCCTGTCGCAAAACGACAATGTCCTGGTCGGCTGCAAGCTCACCGTGCAGATGAAAAGCGGGCTCGCCCAGGTCGATCCATGCGCTGGGCAGCGTGTCCAGATGTCGATCACACCTCCGCCGAAATCGGATGCGTCGAAATCGGGAGCGACGAACCCCTGATGGTCGCCCTGTCGTCGCTGACGGCGCGTCTCCCGGGACGGGCCGCAGGCAAGCTTTCGGCCCCGGCCACCGTCACTGTCGACAAGGCGAAGTTCAAGGGAACCTTGATCGCCAAGGGTCTGACCAAGAGTTACAAGGGCCGCAAGGTCGTCAGCGGCGTCACGCTGGGCGTGCGCGCCGGCGAGGCCGTCGGGCTGCTCGGCCCCAACGGCGCCGGCAAGACGACCTGTTTCTACATGGTCACCGGCCTGGTGCCGGTGGATGAGGGCACGATCGAGATCGACGGCTTCGACGTCACCTCGATGCCGATGTATCGACGCGCGCGCCTCGGCATCGGCTATCTGCCCCAGGAGGCATCGATCTTCCGCGGCCTCAATGTCGAGCAGAACATCCGCGCCGTGCTCGAAGTGGTCGAAAAGGATCGAAAGGTCCGCGAGCGCAACCTCGACGAACTGCTTGAGGAATTTCACATCAGCCATCTGCGCAAGGCGCCGTCCATGTCGCTCTCGGGCGGCGAAAGGCGGCGCCTGGAAATCGCGCGCGCTCTGGCGACGCGCCCGGCCTACATGCTGCTCGACGAACCCTTCGCGGGCATCGATCCGATCGCCGTCGCCGACATCCAGCAATTGGTGCGTCACCTGACGGCACGCGGCATCGGTGTCCTCATCACCGACCACAATGTGCGTGAGACGCTCGGCCTGATCGACCGTGCCTATATCATCCATGCCGGCCAGGTGCTGACCCATGGCCGCGCCGACGAAGTGGTGGCAAATGCCGACGTGCGGCGGCTTTATCTCGGCGAGGGTTTCACGCTCTGAGACGTTCACTGTCTGAGACGGCGAACCGCCCCCGTCTCTTTTTTCACGGAATTCCGATCGGAAAGCCATTCTTTCCCGGTTCCTGAAATCGCTCTCAGCGTGAAATTTGTTTCCTGATACGATTTTTTACGCGCCGACGACCTGTTTTCCGCGATTTTGATCCGGAATAACGCTCCGGTAAGCGAGTTTTGCTAGGCTTTGCCTTGACAAGCAAAAGCCGGGCCAGTTTCTATGGCCGGCTGGGGAATTCATTCCGGAAGTCCGGACGCGTAGAGGAGGCGTTTGAAACCGAATCATGGCATTAGCGGCGAAACTACAGCTCCGACAGTCGCAGTCGCTGGTGATGACGCCGCAGCTGATGCAGTCGATTCGGCTGCTGCAGTTCACCCATGCCGAGCTCGAGCATTTCATTGACGAGGAGATCGAGCGCAACCCGCTTCTGGAGCGCGCCGAGCCGCAGGACGATGCCGCGAGCGATCAGGCGCAGAAGCCCGAGGCAGAGCCGCAAGCGGCCCCCGATGGCGACTGGTTCGAGAACGAGACGGCATGGAGCGCAGAGGCGATCTCGGAAAAGCTCGATGCGTCCCTGGAAAACCTGTTTCCCGATGATCCCGGCACCAGCGAACGGCTCGGACCCGACCTGACGGCGCAATGGAAATCGGCTTCGGGCAGTGGCGGCGGCTCCTCGTCCGAGGGGCTCGATGCCGGCGACATGGCGGCGAGCGCGATCACGCTGCGCGACCATGTCGGCGAGCAGATCGCACTCGCCTTCACCGATCCCGTAGGGCGGCTGATCGCCGGAGAGCTGACCGACGGGCTCGACGAGACCGGCTATGTCCGGGCCGATCTGGCGGAGATCGCCGCGCGGCTTGGCATCGACGGCGTGGCGGTGGGCAAGGTGCTGGCCGTATGCCAGACCTTCGAACCGGCAGGCCTGTTTGCCCGCGATCTCGCGGAATGCCTTTCCCTGCAGCTTGCCGTGCGTGACCGGCTCGATCCGGCGATGAAGGCGCTGGTCGCCAATCTGGAACTGCTGGCGCGGCGCGATTTCCAGACGCTGAAACGGCTCTGCGGCGTCGACGAGGAGGATTTGCTCGACATGCTGGCCGAAATCCGGGCGCTCGACCCGCGGCCGGGCATGGCGTTTTCGGGCGGCGCCAGCGACTCGATCGTCGCCGATGTCGAGGTCCGGGCTGCCAATGACGGCAGCTGGACCGTCGAGCTCAATGCCGAAACGCTGCCGCGCGTGCTGGTCGACCATATCTATTTCGCCCATGTGTCGCCGCACGCGAAAAACCAGGCGGAGAAGGACTTCTTGGCCGAGTGCCTGCAGAACGCCAACTGGCTGACACGCAGCCTCGACCAGCGAGCAAAGACGATCCTCAAAGTGGCCTCGGAAATCGTGCGTCAACAGGACGCTTTCCTCGTCCATGGCGTACGCCATCTGAAGCCGCTCAACCTGCGCACGGTGGCAGACGCCATCGGCATGCACGAATCGACGGTCAGCCGAGTCACCGCGAACAAATACATGCTCACCCCGCGCGGCGTGTTCGAGCTGCGCTATTTCTTCACCGCCTCGATCGCGGCCTCGGGCGGCGGCGACGCGCATTCCTCCGAAGCGGTGCGTGATCGCATCAGGCAAATGATCGACGAGGAGAAGCCCGTCGATGTGCTGTCGGACGACGCTATCGTCGACATGCTGAGGGAAAGCGGCGTCGATATCGCCCGGCGCACGGTCGCCAAGTACCGGGAAGGCATGAATATTCCCTCGTCGGTGCAACGCCGGCGCGAGAAGCGGGCGCTCGCCAGCGCCGGCCGCTAGGCGTTCGCGATTTCCACAGTTTTCGAGTTTCATTGACAAGCCACGGTGAAGTGGCTAGAAGCCCGCCCGCAAGAGACGGGCTTGATGCCCGCTAGCGGATGGTCCGTCACGACAATGACCCGGGACGGTCAAGAAGGCGGCTTGTGATCAACCGGAAAGTTCGGATTTAAATCGGCGCGAGTGACGCCGCAAAGCTTGTGCGCACGGATCACGAGTATAAACTCGGGCCAGTTTGAAGCCTGAGCAAGGAAGGTCAGTTTTCAGATGAATCTGCGCATATCGGGAAAGCACATGGATATCGGCGATGCGTTCCGCACACGCATCAACGATCGTGTCGGCGAAGCGATCGGCAAATATTTCGATCGCGGCTTCGCGGGACACGTCACCGTCATCAAGTCGGGCTCGCGCTATTCGGCGGATTGCATGATTCGGCTGGATTCCGGCGCCTCGCTGCAGGCCACCGGCGATGCCCAGGATCCGACGCTCGCCTTCGAGGCCGCCGCCGATCGGCTGGAGACCCGGCTTCGGCGCTACAAGCGCCGTCTGAAATCGCACAATTCGGGCAATGCCAATGGCGAGTTGACCGACATTGCCTATACCGTGATGGCACCGCTTGCCGATGACGATGAGGAGATCCCGGAGGATTTCGCACCGGCCATCGTCGCCGAATCGACCATGACGCTGAAGACCATGTCGGTGGCGTCGGCCGTCATCGAGCTCGATACCAAGGACAGT
Organism: Mesorhizobium sp. ES1-3; assembly: GCF_020164795.1. Lineage (NCBI taxonomy): Bacteria > Pseudomonadati > Pseudomonadota > Alphaproteobacteria > Hyphomicrobiales > Phyllobacteriaceae > Mesorhizobium > Mesorhizobium sp. ES1-3. Next base: position 784 of record NZ_JAIUGW010000024.1, on the reverse strand, counting down.
CCGGTGGTTGTTTTCCGCAATGCCGGAACCGACCATCTCAACATCGTCTATCGCCGGCCCGACGGAAACATCGGCTGGATCGATCCGTCCACGACCAAAGTCGCACAGGGATAAAAGCCGGCCGCACGAGGGGTGGGGACTGGCGCGGCAGGCGAACAAGGATTTTCAAGCATGGATCTGAGCGATCTTATCAGCGTTCCGGCGATTTTGCCGGCGTTGAAGGCGAACTCCAAGAAGCAGCTTCTGCAATTGCTGTCGGAGCGGGCAGCGGCGATTTCGGGCATTCCGGAACGGGAGGTGTTCGACACCATCCTGCAGCGCGAACGCCTGGGTTCGACGGGCGTCGGCAACGGCATCGCCATCCCGCATGGCAAGCTCGCCGGCGTGAAGCGCATCGCCGGCGTTTTCGCCCGGCTGGAGACGCCGGTCGATTTCGAATCGCTGGATGACCAACCGGTCGATCTGGTGTTTCTGCTGCTGGCGCCCGAAGGGGCGGGTGCCGATCACCTCAAGGCGCTGTCGCGCATCGCGCGCGTGCTGCGCGACGCCGACACGGTGGCCAAGATCAGAGGGACGCGTGATGCCGCGGCGATCCACGCGCTTTTGTCGGATACGCAGGCCTCGCACGCGGCCTGAAGCCATCTTTTTTAAGAAATCGCCCCAAGGGCCGCCGTGAGCGGCCCTTTCGTTTCCGTCAACCGCCCGCCTTAGGACGTAGTGACGATTTAACGGGTTGGGATTCCCAAGGAAGCGCAAATCAGATTCAACGCTGATTTTTGGAGGT